>DALYIW010000053.1:13506-14363 GCA_031970155.1 Coleofasciculaceae cyanobacterium CTOTU46601
TTACCCATTACCCATTACCCATTACCCATTACCCATTACCCATTACCCATTACCAATGTCTAAACCAGTAATTCTATGTGTTGATGATGAGAGAGTAGTCTTACAGAGTCTTAGAACACAACTTCAAGAAGCATTTGGAGATACCTACCTCTATGAAGTTGCTGAAGACGCTGATGAAGCGCTAGAAGTAATTAACGAACTCAATGAAGATTCACTCAGCATTATCTTAATTGTTTCTGATTGGTTAATGCCTGGTATGAATGGGGACGAGTTTCTGATTCGCGTTCACGAGAGGTTTCCCAACATCGTTACAATAATGCTGACAGGTCAAGCTGATGAATCATCAATTAAACGAGCAAAAGAGCAAGCCAATCTCCATAGCTGCTTATTTAAACCCTGGTCAGAAGAAGAATTAGTAGAAACCATTAAATCTGGCTTAGCCCAAATATGACGAACCTACGCACCTTATTAGCTATTACTGGTTTGTTATTGGTCTGCTCAAAATAAAAATTTTACAAGAGGCATCTTAACCACAAACAACTAACAACTAACAACTAACAACCAACAACAAACCATGACTAAACAGGTAATTATCTGTGTCGATGATGAGACAACTGTACTCAGAAGCCTCAAAGCAGAACTTCAAGAGGTTATCGGCGATGATTACCTAATCGAAATAGCTGAAAGTGGAGAAGAGGCATTAGAGTTAATCGAAGAATTACTAGAGGACGAGTATGAATTTCCCTTAATTATTTCTGACTATCTTATGCCAAAGATGAAGGGAGATGAATTATTAAAGCGCGTCCATCTCATCTCGCCAAAAACCCTCAAAATTATGCTCACAGGACAAGCTGATC
>DALYIW010000053.1:14385-25779 GCA_031970155.1 Coleofasciculaceae cyanobacterium CTOTU46601
AAGGATGCAAAATTATATCGCTATATAGCCAAGCCGTGGCAGACAGAAGACCTAAGTTTAACAGTAAAAGAAGCAGTAAATAGCTATCATCAAGATAAAAAATTAGACCAACAAAATGACCAGCTTCAGGAGATGAATCAGACGCTGGCACAATTGAATGCTCAACTTCAAGACATGAATCAGACGCTGGCACAATTGAACCGTGAGCAAGCTATCCTGATTGACCAACTCCACCAGAAAGAGAGTCGTCTCTTGAAAGCAGAACAGAAGTACCGCAGTATCTTTGAAAATGCCTTGGAAGGCATCTTTCAGATTACCCCTGATGGTCGTTATCTCAGTGCTAATCATGCTACAGCACAGTTATATGGGTATGATTCTCCTGAAGAGTTAATGACAACTATTACTGACATTAATCATCAACTATATGTCGATTTTCACCGTCGGATTGAGTTCCTTGCATTAATGCAGCAATATGGAGCTGTCTCTGGCTTTGAGTCTCAGGTTTATCGCAAAGATGGCACCATCATTTGGATTAATGAAAATGCCCGTGCTGTCTTCGACTTTAACAATTCACTACTTTACTATCAGGGCTTTGTTGAGGATATCACCGAACGGAAAAAAGCCGAAGTTGAGCGACTCCAGTTTACGAAAGAACTCTTTCAACTCAACCAAGCCTTCTCACGTTTTGTGCCACGTCAATTTCTCCAATGTTTAAACAAACAAAGTATTGCTGATGTTCAATTAGGTGACCAAGTACAGCAAGAAATGTCAGTGCTATTTGCTGATATTCGCGACTTCACAACTATGGCTGAAACCATGACGCCTCACAGCATTTTCCAATTAATTAATGCCTATCTTTCTCGCATGGAACCAGCCATCATTGATAATCAAGGTTTTATTGATAAATATATGGGTGATGGGATTATGGCACTGTTTAGCGGCAATGCTGATGATGCCCTCAAAGCTGGAATTTCTATGCTACAACGGCTGACTGAATATAACCAACAGCGCGAACACTCTGGCTATATGCCAATTCGGATTGGCATTGGCATTAATACAGGTTCTTTAATGCTTGGTACTGTTGGGGGAGAACACCGGATGGATAGCACAGTGATTAGTGATGGGGTTAATTTAGCATCCCGCTTAGAAAATCTAACGAAAGAGTATGGAGTGTCTTTATTAATCACTCATCAAACTTTGGCTCGCTTGCATTACCCAACTGAGTATAGTATCCGCTTTATTGAGCAAGTCAAAGTTAAGGGGAAGTCAAAAGCGGTAGCTGTATTTGAAGTGTTTGATGGGGATGAACCAGAAATTAGACAGGGTAAGTTATCTACTCTCAAGATTTTTGAAGGGGGTTTGTGGCTCTACTATAAACGGGCTTTTGGTGAAGCGTTACAAATGTTTGAAACTGTCTTAAGTATGAATCCACACGATACAGTTGCCCAAATCTATCTACAGCGCTGTCAATCTCAGAAAACCAGAATTATATCGCTCCCTTCCTCTAAATTTAGTTAGTATAAATTTCATCAATGTTAGGACTTACGCAAATTTCTCATGACGAACCGCCATATGTAAGGGTGAACGGCCGTTCACCCCTACTATATGTGGTGTCCCTGCGTAAGTCCTGGGTGTGTGCAATAGAGAACCGCTATAAAATTGAGCAACCTATTTAACGAGTTAACCCAGATGTCGGAGGCTGGCAACCAATGACAATCTCATTAGTTTTAGGCTGAGCCTCTAGCAATCTCAAAAAAGTCGCTTTGTTGAAACTTTTTGGGTCTACTCTTTGTCCAGAACGATCTACAGCCCTATGAGTTGTAATCCGAGAAGAAGGTACACCTGTTTTCGCGACTATCCAGGCTAGAGACTGATATTGAGCAGAAGTATATCCACTATGAGTCCTAGGATAAGTACCACGGTTATTGTAACCATCAGTCGGAGTTTCTAAAGACACATGGTAGGCAAAGTTATTGACAGAGGGTGGATAGTCCGGATTAGTTTTGACCGTTTCTTTTCCGTTGTCACCCTCAAAAACTGAGTTACCTGCCCCAAAGGCTCTTTTGTCAGGGGGAACAATATAAACAATTTCACCATTGAGCTTGATGAGAGTGTGATAGCTAACTTGCTTCGACTCCTGAACATGTGGGGTACGAAATGTATTTAGCGCACTCCGGGCACTGCTAGCCGTTTCATGAAGCACCACAATTGGAGAATAGTAGGCGGGTTTACCGTAAAGATCGTAAACAAAGCGATCGCCATAGTTCGTCGGGTTCGCCAAGGCAATGGATTCTCTGGGTGTGTAACTCGTTGAAGTTCTTGAAAAAATCGATGGGTTTGTTAGTTCTCGTTTCAAAGCATTAACTGAGCTTTGGGTACGTCGGAAGCGTTCGAGAGTGAATTGACTGGGATCGATCGCATTGATAAAAGACGGCGTTGTAGAATCAATTTCTGGCCTTAAGGCGCAAGTTGTCTGAAATGCTTGAGCTTGCTGTCCCGAAGCCATACTAGACTCCTTGGCATTCACAAATTTTATTCGTGCAGCTTGGGTAGTAATAATTATTGTGGTTAAGCACAGAGCCAATAGCAGCAGAGCCGTGACGATTTTCTCTTTCATACGGGCGAAGTTGCATAATATTTACCTGTCATAATGACTTTCATCAGAATTTGTTCAAAATCCGGCTGAAGAATAAAAGTCAGTTTTGAACCACCCTCTGTAGGGGCGTATAGCTATACGCCCCTACCCGTTTATCGTGTAAGAGAGCGTAAGTTTTGTACAAGCTACAGCCCACTCTGATGCATCGGAGAAACTACAGGGGTTCCTGCGGTGTACTGATTCAGGTAGTTGTAGACAAGGCTGGAAACTTGACGAATAAAATCTCTCCCTCTGGAGTCTTTGTAGGGACGCCTGACGAAAATCCCCGCTAAATAACGCTTACCATTCGGCATCGTAATCACTCCCGCATCGCCGATGAGAAACCCAATATCTCCTGTTTTGTCAGCAATGTCCGCCCCTGGGCCTAAACCAGCAGGCAGTAAGGTTTTAATCGTGGTATGGCGCAAGATATCTAAAACTTGCTCCCGACTGGAGAGAGAAACCAGCTGATTATTGATCAGCAATGCTAGCAATCGCACCATGTCTTTGGAACTGGTTGTATTGGTTCCTCTTAAATCAGCTAGCCAATTGCGAATGATCGTATCCTTGAGTCCCCAACTCCGGAAACGCTGATTGAGTTTGGTGATTCCGCCTAAACGGTCAATAATCATGTTTGTGGCGGTGTTGTCGCTGATCGTAATCATTTTGGTCACGGTTTCTCTGGCGCTAAACTTAGTCCCCGCAGAATTGTACTGCATGGTTCCAGAGCCTCCGGTTATCAGACGACGTTGCATGACTAGGGTTTCATCAAGGCTGACTTTGCCGGCGTCTAAATCCTGAAAAAAAGCGATGAGAATTGGTAACTTGATGGTGCTAGCTGCGGGAAAAACGCGATCGCCTCCAATATCTAAATAATTCCCTGTATCCAAATCCAGGAAAAACATTCCCGTCTTGAGAAAACTGTAGCGAGCCATCAACGCTTTCACTTGAGGCTCAAGCCCTGGCATTTCTGCATTTAAGGGAATCACCCCAGCAAACTTACCGAGAGGTGCTGGCGCTACGGCAATCCTGTGTGAGGATTGACTTGTTTGTGGTGCGATTGCGCCAATTGAGCCAGTTTGAACGGGGGAATTACCTACAATTCGCTCAGGAGTTGGCAACTGCACAAACCAATGAGTAGCAGATTCCCCTCGAACTCTTACTTTTGTCGGGTCTAATTTATAACCAGGCGCTAATTCAATCACCATCCGAGTAGTATCAGAGTCAAATTGTCCTACCCGAATCTCTTGAATAACCGGTCCTACCTTTTCTTTCGTTTGAGGATGCCCCAGATTGACACCCGGTAGATCGATCACTAGACGTGTGGGATCAGCAATGAGTTGTACCTTGGGTTGAACACCCTCATCTGTTGTCAAGTCAAGCTGATTTTGATTGGCATTGAAACGCCAAGAGACTGAGGTATCCGCTTTTGCTGGATGAGAAAGCAGAACAACACTTACAAAGCTCGGTAAGAGCCAGTGTACTTTCAAGACCATGTTTCCTTTTTACGAGTAGGAGCCAATTAAACGTGAGAGCAAGCCACGAGAAACTCAGCCCCATGTGTGAAAGTAGGAGCTTAAACAAGCTACTTGCTGAAGAGTTTTATTAGCCGATGAGAGGTTGTTTCTCTAATTGAGAATTCTGTTGAAAAGTTTCCCACAGCATGGACAATTTTGTATTTAATTAATCTTTCGTAGAATCATGCCAGCACCTATTTCTGAATTACGCATAAAAGTGTATATCTATCTAAAAAATTAATCAATCTTAACGTTGTCAGAAATCCACTGCAAATAAGGTGTTGAACCTGCCACAATCGGCAGTGCGATGATTTCTGGTACTTCGTAGGAGTGCAGTTCTCGAATCTTCTTTTCTAGCAAGGGAAATTGAGCTAAATCTGTTTTAATCACCATCTGCCATTCTTGCTCTCTCATCACCTGTCCTTGCCAGGTGTAGATAGAATGCACTGGGGTGAGAGTTACACAGGCTGCCATTTTGGCTTCAACTAGTGCAGAAGCGATCGCTTCTCCTTCTTGCTGCGAGGAAGCCGTCACCAAAACGACTCCATAGTTAGCGGCAGCAGAATCTTTATCCATCACTAATACCAACTGTATTTGCCCTCAGTCTAGAAGACTGGGGCTACACAAACCAAGCCTGTCTGCACAGGCTATTTAAGCGCATCTTCACGCGAGAAATGGTATTACAACCCCATCCCAAAACCTTCACAATCGTATCAAAAGACAAAAATCTTTCTTCCCGACTCCCGACTCCCGACTCCCGACTCCCGACTTTCACTTTGGCTGAAATGGTGTGTACTTGCCTCCCAGACCTTCTACAATCGTCCTAGTATTAGCAATCAGCATCTTTTCGTAGGTGTCAGCCTCTGATCCCTTTTCACCGAGTCCATCGGCAAAGAGTCCTCTATCTGAGACTTTGACATTTGCCTCCTTAGCTACAGACTCAATCAGCTTCGGGTTAATCGTCGCTTCTGCAAAAACCGTAGGAACACCCGCCTTCTTAATCTCTCCCACCAGTTCTTTTACTCGTCTTGCTGTCGGTTTTTCTTCTGTACTGATACCTTGTAAAGCCCCTTCAATAGGAATTCCATAAGCAGCAGCGTAGTACCCCATTGCATCATGCGTTGTGACTAACTTGCGTTGATTAGCGGGAATTGTGCTGATTTGCGATTTAATCCAGCTATCCACCTGTGTTAGTTCGCTGGTCATTTTTTGAGCATTGCTGGTGTATTGTGCGGCATTGTTAGGGGATAATTTTTCCAGGTTGTCTCGGACTGTCTCAACGATACGGACACCATTCTGAGCATTGTGCCAGACATGAGGGTCAAATTCCCCATGATCGTGTTCAGCTTCTGCTTTCTTCCCAGCCTCATGTTCATGTTCATGGTCTTCACCCTTGAGAGGTTTAGGGACAGCTATCTCATTAACAGCTACTTTCGGTGCAGAGTTTTTAGTTGCCTGGATTAACTTAATCAACGCGGGTTCAAAACCGTAACCATTGTAGAGAATTAGCTGGGCTTGTTCGATCGCTTTACGGTCATTCGGCTTGGGTTCATAGGCATGAGGGTCTGTACCCGCAGGAATTAAACAAGTAAGGTCAACAGTATCCTTGGCAATTTCCTGGGTAACATCGCAAAGGACGCTGCTGGTTGCTAAGACTTTAGGTTTCTCGCTTGCTGCTGAGGCAGGCGATGCTTCTGAAGCTGTGTTGGGGGATTGATTTGTCGCCTGTTGAGGGGAACCACAGCCCGCCAATCCGAGTCCGAAAAGGGAAACGATCGCTGCTAGGCGAATCGCTAAAACAGGTGCAGTTTCTGGAATCCGAGTTTTAATAGATAAGTTTTTTAACATGATCCAGCCTGAAAGCGCGATAAGATAACGACAATCATTATCACACTCAGGAGTCATGTTAGAAGTTCAAGATTTAGCTGTCAACTACAGAGGAGTTCGGGCTTTAGGAAATGTCAGCTTCTCTTTGGAGGCAGGGCAACTGGTGGGTGTGATAGGTCCCAATGGCGCTGGCAAAAGCACGATGATTAAAGCAATGCTGGGATTAGTGCCTGCAACGAGTGGGATGGTGAAGTTCAATGGAGTTGCGCTAAAACAGCAGTTGTGTTGCTGTGCGTATGTGCCACAGCGATCGCAAATTGACTGGGACTATCCAGCAACGGTTTGGAGTGTAGTAATGATGGGGCGTACTGCACACACAGGATGGTTTCGTTCACCGTCTCGTCAATCCAAAGAAATTGTTGCGATCGCACTGCAACGGGTGGGAATTTGGGAATTGCGCGATCGTCAGATTGGAGAACTTTCGGGAGGGCAGCAGCAGCGAGTATTTTTAGCGCGTGCATTAGCCCAGCAAGCGGAACTGTTTTTATTTGATGAACCTCTTGCCGGAATTGACAAAAAGACAGAAGCAATTCTTTTCCAAATTTTTACTGAACTCAAAGCAGAAGGCAAAATCTTGTTAGTAAGTTCTCATGAGTGGGGAAAAGCTTTATCTCAGTATGATCGATTGATGTTGTTGAACCAAAAATTAATTGCTAGTGGTTACCCTCAAGAAGTAATGACGATAGATAATATTCAACGCGCCTATGGTGAAGGATTACAGTCAGAACTGCTCAATGAGAGTGTAGAAACGGTGTATTTTTGTTAGAGTCAGAGGTCAGGAACAGAAAATACAAACAACAAACAACAAACAACAAACAACCAACATGCTGAATTGGCTAATAGAACCCCTGAACTATGAATTCATGCGAAATGCGATCGCGGTAGGCATTTTAGCTGGGATTCTTTGTCCGGTGGTTGGTACCTATCTAATTGTTCAGCGCATGGCTTTACTAGGAGATGTGATTGCTCACGCGGTTTTACCAGGATTGGCGATCGCGTTTTTCTGGGGTGTTGATATATTGATAGGAGCTTTTATCTCAGGTCTTCTCAGCACGTTTGTGATTGCCTGGATTCGCACTCAATCTCGCGTCAAAGTCGATGCAGCAATGGCGCTGACTTTCTCTAGCTTTTTTTCTTTGGGTATCACCCTCATCACCCTACTCAAAAGCAAATTAGACCTGGATAGCTTTCTGTTTGGTGATATTTTAGGAGTCACGATAGCTGATGTTCAGCGCACTGCTATTGTTACCTTAATTGTTTTGCTATTAGTCAAATTATTCTACAAAGAATTACTTCTTTATACATTTGACAAACTGGGTGCTCAAGCCCTCGGTTTTCCTGTTAATTTCCTGCATTTTGGTTTAATGGCTGCGATTACTCTCACCATTGTTGCCAGTATGCAAACTGTAGGCGTTGTCTTGGTAATTTCTCTACTAGTTGGCCCTGGAATTACTGCCTATCTATTGGTAAAAGAATTACACCAGGTAATGGGACTGGGAGCAATTTTAGGAATTATTGCCAGCATCAGTGGGGTGTATACCAGCTATTACTTAAATATCCCTTCTGGCCCAGCAATTGTATTAGTGACTTTCGCGTTATTTTTATTGGCACTTCTATTTAGTCCTTCTCAAGGCATTTTGACACGCCCAGGAATGACTAATCGTTCAGCTTGGATTTTTCGACAACTGAAAGACTTAAGACGGGGTGATTAACAGTTTTCTTAGATGTTTTCAATGCCCACTCAGTTACCCTCCCCGTCCTCTCTATACAATCCGGTTTACTAAGGAAGTTTAATCATGCCTGTTTGTACTCTCTGAACTACCATGTTTCGACATCCAGCACAGTCGCAGCCCATATTTTCTATAGCCAAGTCTCCGATTGTGTCCGAAGAATTTATTGATGAGTAATCAGAATCTTGTTGAGTACAGCCACAATCTAAATTGTCTACAGTAACAGGGGTATTAACCTCCTGGACTTCATTTGCTCCAGGCGCTACAAATTCTACTTCTCGCAGTGGTGTCGTGTTAGCTTGTGCCGGATTTACTGTTAGTAGAGCCAATACTAAAGATCCAGAGCAGCCAAGCAAAGTCAATGCGTCTTTATTCATAACTCAAGTGAATGCATGGTTTAGATATACCAGTCCAGTTTGAGGTATGATGCGTTTCTTGGCAACTATTAAAATTTGTGAGCTATGACATTAAGCAGTTGTTAAGCTGTTCTCGAATTTGAGTGACATCTAACTGACGACCAATTAACACTAGCTGAGTGCTAGGCGACTTGTGCCAGTCCAATGTATCCATGCTGTAACGTTTGCCACTGAGTTGAAAAATATGGCGCAAGTTACTGTCACTAAACCAGAGGATACCTTTCGCCCGAAACACATTCTCTGGCATCTGCTCGGTAAGAAATGTTTCAAATTTGTAAACATTAAAAGGGCGATCGCTTTCAAAGGAGATTGAAACAAAGCCATCATTTTCCAGGTGATGAGAATGATGCTCATGATGGTCGTGATGATGGTCATGATGATGCTCGTGGTCATGATGATGGTCATGCTCCTCACTAACCTGGTATCCATCAGCTGGCGTCAATCCCACATCCAAAATTAAAGGCAAGGGTACCTGACCATACTGGGAGTGTAGAATTCTAGCTCCTTCTTTGACACTCCGAATGTAATTTTCTAATTGAAATACCTGTTTCGGCTCAACCAGGTCAGTCTTATTCAGAATGATAATATCCCCATAAGCGAGCTGACTGAATGCAGCTTCACTGTCAAAATGGTCTGGAGTAAACGTCTCAGCATCTACAATGGTCAGGATTGAATCCAATCGCGTCAAGTATTTTAGTTCCGTGCCAAGAAACGTTAGAGCAATAGGCAGCGGGTCAGCTACCCCAGTTGTTTCAATTACAAGATAATCAATGCGGTCTTCTCGTTCTAGAACCCGATAAACTGCATCAATTAATCCATCATTGATGGTGCAACAAATGCAACCATTACTCAACTCCACCATATCTTCATCTAGAGAAACAAGAAGCTGACTATCGATATTAATATCGCCAAATTCATTGACTAAGACAGCAACTTTCAAGTCCTGTCGATTCTGGAGAATTTGATTGAGCAGCGTAGTTTTGCCACTTCCTAAAAAGCCCGTGATAATTGTTACTGGCATTCCCTGCTTAGGAATATCAGGGATAGTGTTTGAGGTTTTTTCAGCGAGATTGGTCATATCAAATCCTCTTACTAGATAAATGAAAAAGGGTAAATCTGTGCAAAAATCCCTATTTTTGTTGGAGTACTTCAGAGATATCTGTGTGTTCAAGCTCCGTCATCGGCTTGTGAATTTTGTACTGTTGAATAGGACTGGTCATCACAGCAATGACCGTTTCTATCGGTGGACAGCCAGGTTCAGTACAGCATAATTGACTGATGGAAATAGAAATTTCAGAATCTATTTCTAAAAGTTCATAAATCCAGGTTTTAATCTGTCTGATTTTTTCCGGATTTTTGCTAGACGTCTGTTGTGAAAATAAATTCATTGACTTTCTCGGTAACTAGCAATTATTAATTGCTGGCTCTGTAAAAGGTTTAGTGCAACATCAAGGCAACTTCTTTAGCAAAGTAAGTCAGAATTAAGTCTGCACCAGCTCGTTTCATACTGGTAAGGGTTTCTAAAATTACTGATTTCTCGTCAATCCAACCCCTTTGAGCAGCGGATTTAATCATGGCGTACTCGCCACTGACGTTGTAAGCGGCAACGGGTAACTCGGTGGTGTTGCGGACTTTGTGGATAATGTCTAGATAGGCGAGAGCTGGCTTTACCATTACGATATCGGCACCTTCGGCAATATCTAAAGCAACCTCTTTAAGGGCTTCTCTAGCATTAGCTGAATCCATTTGGTAGGTCTTTTTATCACCAAACTTCGGCGCAGAATCTAGGGCATCGCGAAAGGGGCCATAGTAGGCAGAGGCATACTTGGCTGAGTAGGCGAGAATCCCAACATCAATGTAGCCCTGAGCATCTAACGCTTTCCGAATTGCTCCGACTCTGCCATCCATCATGTCTGAGGGCGCAACGATACTGGCACCAGCGGCGGCCTGGGAAAGAGCCATTTTTACCAGAACTTCTACGGTAGGGTCATTGAGGATGACGCCGTTTTCATCAACAATGCCGTCGTGTCCGTGAGTAGAGAAAGGGTCTAGTGCAACATCAGTAATGACGACCATATCTGGGACAGCTTGCTTAATTGCTCTGACAGTTCGCTGTACCAGTCCATCAGGGTTGTAGCTTTCGGTGCCAGTGGAATCTTTTTTGTGATCGGGGATGACTGGGAAAAGAGCGATCGCATTAATCCCCAACTCAAAAACCTCTACTACCTCTTTGAGCAATAAATCTAGGGAATAGCGGTAGCACCCTGGCATTGAGGTAATTTCATCCTTTCGTTTCTCACCTTCAGTAACAAACAGAGGGTAGATCAGGTCATTGACACTCAGCTGAGTTTCTTGCACCATCCGGCGCAGAACAGGTGTTCGACGCAGACGCCTAGGGCGATTGGATAACGGTGCAAAAGCCGACACTGTGCTTTCTATAACAGCTTTTTCCGACGACATAGGATGTAGTGATGATGATCAAATTCAACACAATAATGATAATCGTTATCGTAAACTGGGCATGGTAGTTTGTCCAATAAAGTCTTGGTCGATACCTATAAAATGTTTACAAAATCCAGGCAAAAGCCCCAAAAAGCTTCTATCTCAACAAGGATGACCGATAGTCAGGAACGAATTCTGACGCTACTCAAACAGATCGATCGCGAAATTTCTGCTCAAGACCTCTATATTGAGTTGCGCCGTCAAAATCAAAGCTTGGGGCTAACGACTGTCTACCGCACTCTAAAATCTCTCAAACTTAAGGGAGTGATTCAGACGCGAAGTTTGAGCCGTGGTGAGTCCTTGTACAGTTTGGCACAGACTCAACAGCACTACTTAACCTGTCTTGGTTGCGGTCAGTCTATCCCGATTGAAGATTGCCCAATCTGTGAAAAGAAAGCCCAGCTAAACCAATCTCAAAACTTCAAAATCTACTATCACACGCTTGAATTCTTCGGTCTGTGTCCCTCATGTAGACATCAATTAGAAATTGGAGTAGAAATTAGAGCGTAAAGTAATGAACTGACGGCGAGGGCGGCTGATAATACCTTCTCGCTCGAACTCGTTGAGTAGCCGCGTTACGGTCACTCGTGTTGTGCCAATTATTTCTGCGATCGCTTGATGGGTCAGTCGCAAGTCAATCAGCTGCCCTGAATTTACCTCACGCCCAAACTTCTCGGCAGCCAGTTGAATTTGCATCCGATGTGGGT
>DALYIW010000053.1:25789-35723 GCA_031970155.1 Coleofasciculaceae cyanobacterium CTOTU46601
CAACCAAACCAAAAGTTGTAGTAAGCGTTGATTGACTCGTTCAATACGAACAATATTGAGCAAGTCTTCCGTCTGTTGAATATGCCAGAAAATCGCATCTAAAACTTGATGCCATTGATGAGGCGGAATACAGTTTGCCTCCACACCTGTCAAGCACTGAATTTCATAAGATTGGAGGCGAGACAGAGGTTGACCTACTACGTCTCCTTGCGTCCAATATCCCAATGAAACTAGTTTCCCTTCCTCACTCCAGGTTAGAGTCCGGACGACTCCCTGCTTAAGAAGCCATAACGCATCTGGTCGCAGTGGAATCGCATCGTCACGACTAAAGGTATGCGGCATCAAATCAGGATATTTTACAGGAAGTTGAGTGAGCATGGTCGTAGCAGCTAGGCTTCAATAAACTTCTGAAAAATCAACACTCAGATAAATAGGTTTTACCTGTTTTATTAGGGTTTACGGCTTTGAAATCCCTTACCCGAACCGTAACGGATAGTTCTAAATTCCAATTGATTTGTATAAGGGTTGTAAAGGGTATAAGTCGCTTTTCCCAGTTCGCGCCCTACATTACCCACTCCAATCACTTGACGAGGTGATGTTGTCACCGTTTGTGCCGCCTGAACACTATCAAGCGTCGTGACAGCTGTGCTTACAGAACCCTCTTGCAACTGGTACTGAAAGGCTAAACCTGAGCGACCACAAAACAAGTTATTAGCTCCCATCCGCATGACGCGATCGATCATCTGTAAGGGTGGCGTTTGGGGGGTCAATTCGTCATCAACACCCAAGGTACTGCCATGAATCAGTAAACAGTCAAGTTCAAAAAAACCAAAATCTAGCGATCGCATCCATTCAACACTAGGTCGAGAAACACTCTTCCAAAGCGATTGCACAGTGGATTTTCCATATCGTTCGATTAGATCAACAGGCTCACCAATTCGACCCAACCCGTGCAGAATAAGAGTTTGTTCTTCCCACCAACCTTGGCAAACTTGAGGCTCTAGCTCATCACTTTTGGGATTGCGTATCCTATTAATCAGCTTTTCACATTCTGGCGTTGGCCCTACAACATCACCAAGAATATACAGTGCCTCTACCCATGTCTTCTGGCGTTTGATATCCGCCATAACCGCTTCATAAGCAGCAAGATTGCCTTCAATTCCACTCAGAATCACCCATTGAGTCATTGTTCATTCGTCATGAATTATTGGTCATCAGAAATAGTGCAATAACGTTGAGTTATAAGTTTTAAATTCAAGATTTTATTTATAGCGGTTTTCAATTGTCTGATTTTCTCCGGGGTAGGGACACGGCACTGCCGTGCCCTGACAATCTCTGTACCAGGACTTACGCATTGATACCACATCTAGTAGGGGTGAACGGCCGTTCACCCCTACAAATGGCGGTTCGTAATGAGAATTTTGCGTAAGTCCCGTGTACTTAAAACTCATAACCCACAACTAGAATGAAAAGCTTTACCGAGTGCAAACATGAGTTGGGTCATCTGCTTTTTCGGCATACTCTAGCCCCCGCGCCAACCGCCATGCAAAAATTGGAGGCAAACCTTTCTTAATAATCGCCTCACAGGTTTTCTTGTAGTCGTACTCTACTTCTCGCAGAGTCACTTGTTGAGTATCAGTATCGTAGAGAACGTAGGTAGCATTAGGGCGTCCATGGCGCGGTTCTCCCACAGAACCAACATTAACAATTCGCTTAACAGGGGTACTAAAAGTTTCCTTTACTGTCTTGCCATTGCTGCTGACTTTAACTTGCATCATCCCAGAATCAAGGGTGCGGACGTAAGGGATGTGGGTATGACCACAGAATAAGACATCAGCACCTGTAGAAAACACCCGTTCACTCGCAAGAAAAGCATCAAGTTCAGGCAACAAGTACTCGTGATTGCTGTGAGGACTACCGTGGACAAAACAGAGGTTATCTTCCCGCAAACTCTGAGGCAATTGGGATAAGAACTCTCGTGTTTCAGGGTGAACTTCTCGATTAGTCCACTCGTGGGCAGCGTATCCCCGTTTTTCAGCTAACACTGAAGGGTAAGAGCATTCACAAGCATTGAGTCCTTCAACCACGTCCTCATCCCAACACCCTTGGCAAGTGGGAATATCTAGTGAGCGAATTTGCTCAACAACCGTGTTGGGATAGGGGCCATAACCAACTAAGTCCCCAACACAAAAAATTTTGTCAGCTTTTAAAGCGTCAATATCCAACAAAACCGCATCTAAGGCTTCAAAGTTACCGTGGATACAAGAGATTACAGCTAATTTCATAGTTAGTAGGCGACAGCTTATGAGATAACTTCTTCTGAGTTTTCTAGTGACTGTTCTTTAATTTGTTTTTGGTAGTAGGCAATTGCAGAATCATCTAGACAGCAATCTTTCAGAGTTTGTGCGATCGCCTTTTCATCCAACTCAATACCTAAAACTTCAAGCCCGCTGAAACGTTGCGGTCGTCCTTCCAACCAGCGGTAAACGTTTAATTCGCTAAAAACGCTTTCCGGAATTCCAGCAACAAAGTCAAAGTAAAATGCTCTACCATCCACCCCATCAAAAATCCCTTTGGCTCGGTAGACTTTTCCATAGGCTCCTTCTGTTAGTTCGTACCAAAAAACATTTAAACTCGCTAGGTCAATGACTTGACCACTAGTATTCGCTCGCCATAACTGAGCTTTTTCTACGCTAGTTTCAACCGCTATCCCCTCTACAATCTCAGAAGCCCACTGATGCCACTGTGAGTCTTTTGTCCCAGGTGGTACAATTGCCACTCGGCGACTAAAAACAGCATCTAACAGTGGGTTCATTGCTTCTAAGTCCAGGTGAAACCCTAATTCGATATAAGTTGAGGTGCCTGCTACCAAATTTTCGATTAACTCAGATTCCTGTCCGTCACTAAGGGTTTGAATCGTAGTCAACTCGGCAGCAAGAGCAGTTTGGTCAATTGGCACGGCCGTGTTTCCTGGGCTAAAGTACACTACTGGCTGGGTGGATGAAGCCAATTGTTGACGAATCCAAGTAGTTTTACCGATTCCCGGTGGGCCGGCTACTGCGGTGATTACGGTCATAATATGAAAATAAGAATCATTATCATATTACCTGGTCAACGTTCAGTATGGCAGTTACATCGGCATCACTCCCTGACAAGATTGACATTGCGATTATTGGCGCTGGGCCTCAGGCGCTGACGTTGGTAACACATCTGCTGCAAAAACGTCAGAAACTACGGCCTAGGTTCCTCGTATTTGACCCCTGTGGAACATGGATGAGTCGGTGGCAGGAGCAATTTGATGCGTTGGAAATTCCGCATTTGCGATCGCCTGCGGTTCACCATCCTGACCCAAATCCCTTTGCGCTACGCCAGTTTGCTCAAAATCGAAACAATGAGTTGTTCCCACCTTATGACCTCCCAGGCACCAAGCTGTTTCAGGAGTTTTGCCAGGATGTAATTTATCAGTGGGAGTTGCAGGATAGGGTTGTCAGGGCGTCTGTGACTTGCATTGAGCCAGTGACCGATCTGGGGCGTCCTCGATTTCGCGTTGCATTGCAAGATGGGCAGTCGGTTATTGCTCGTCGGGTAGTTCTTGCAACTGGCGCTGGGAAGACGATAACGCCGGATTGGGTAGGCAAAGTTCCGACCCTCTATCCTCAGGAGAAGCTGTGCCATTCTCAGGAGGTTGATTTACGCAACTTGCAGATGAAGGATGAGCGAGTATTGATTGTGGGTGGTGGGTTGACTAGCGGACATTTAGCAGTGGGTGCGATCGCTCGTGGTGCTAAGGTGATGTTGATGCCACGGCGTCAGCTGCAAGAAAAAATCTTTGATGCCGAACCCGGTTGGCTAGGGCCGAAGTATCTCAAGGGTTTCTGGGCCCAACCGGATTGGGAGAAACGTTGGGAGATGATTCAACAAGCGCGAAATGGTGGCTCGATGACACCCGCAATGATGCTCCAGTTGCGACGCTTAGAACGGTATGGCAAGCTGGCTTTTTATGAGCAGTGTCAGGTGGTTGAAGCACAGTGGCAGGGCAGTAGCTGGCAGGTTCACTGTGATGATGGTCAAGAGTATGAGTGCGATCGCATTTGGTATGCCACCGGGACGCGATTTGATGTCACAGCTAACCCTTTATTCACAGCTATCATCAATGCATATCCGGCTGATATTGTCAAGGGTTTGCCAGTTTTGGATGAGCATCTGCGTTGGCCGGGTTGTGAGTTGTTCGTGATGGGGGGTTTAGCGGCGTTGCAGGTGGGACCCGTGGCGCGGAACCTCTACGGTGCAAGGATGGCGAGTGAGCGAATAGTGCCAACTTTAACCAAGTCTAGTGTGGGGCTTTCTCAGGCTAGAAGTGCTTGAACAGCTATCAACTAGGTCTGTGCAATAGTAGGATTGCGATCGCATATCGTGAGGGTAGGGCGATGCATCTTTAGGATGCTTGATTAGGAAGGTGCTTTTAATTACTAACGGCTAGTAGCAATTAGCTAAAAAATCGCTTGCCTCTAGAATATCGCGCAGTTTCTCGCGATCGTCTCTCACAATGCAATTGCCTCTTTTAACACTCGCTCCCGAATTCGCTCTCGCAATCCTTTCTCTGTGACAACATCTACCTGGCAATTTAATAATTCTTGCAAGTCCATCAATAGTCCCCCCAGATCGAACAAGCTGCGTCCAGGTTCCAGATCGACTAGAAAATCTACATCGCTGCTTGAATCGGCTTCTCCCCGTGCCACTGAACCAAAAATCCGAACGTTGTATGCTCCATATTTGGCAGCAGTTTGGAGAATATGTTCTCGGTTGCTTGCTATCATCTCATAAATAGTCATGACCTGACCAAAAGTGGATGATCAGTTTAATTGTTACAAATTTTCTGGGGCGATCGCATATCGTGTGCCTAGCGCGATGCGTTTTTCTGTGTTGGGTTAGGAAAGTGCGATCTACACTATGTTACTCAAAGTGCAGCGACGCGATCGCAGATTTAATCAGCCTCACATCACTACTGCGTTGAATCTTTTGCCATACCGTTCTTAACAGCATCCTCACCTAAGTCTAGATTTTGAATTGAGAGTTCTGACGGTAGTGGGAGAGTTATTTGCAGATTAACGCCAATTTTTATTTGATTGTTCTCAAAACTTATATTAGTTATATTAACTACGCCTTGTTCTGGTAAGCAATTACTAACTGGTAATTTAGCAAACGAACAGGGCAATAACTTTATTAAACGGCGGACTGTGACAGTCGGCTGTCTCACGTGTCCTCCCTTAACTCCTGCAAAATTTCCTCAACTTTTCTCTTGAGTTGTGGCAAATCCCGCTCGATAATATCCCAAACAACATTCAGGTTAACGTTGATATAGTTGTGAATCAACACATCCCGAAATCCTGCCATCTCTCGCCAGGACACATCAGGATAAGCCAGCTTTAACTCCTCAGAAATTCTCTTAGTCGCCTCACCAATCACCTCAAAATTACGAATCACGGCATCCTGAATCATCCGCGTCTGCATAAAAGCATCCCGCCCACTTTGCGTGTAAGACTCAATTTGCCCAATTCGTTCTGCAATATGAATCAGGTAAAGTTTGTCATCCTTCACAACCAAACAGCTTCTTTCAACACTCGCTCTTTAATATACCAATGCAAATTATCCTCCGTTGCTATATCTACTTTGCGTTCTAGGAGTTCTTCCAAATCAAGAATTAATCCCACTGGGAACCAAGAACTATGGTTGGCTCCCACATCAATCAGAAAATCCACATCACTGTCTGCTTTTGCCTCACCTCGCGCCACGGAACCAAAAACACGCACATTATAGGCTCCATGTTTAGCGGCAATTTGGAGTATATCTTCCCGCTTTTCTCTCAATAGTTCATCAATTCCCATAACCCAACGTCAGTAGCTAGTGGTTATTTCTAAAATGCACTAGCTACTAGCCACCAGCAACTATGGGTAGACTTCCCGTTCATCGCCGTCCAAATCCCTGAGCGCGTGTAGACTTAGACCAAATCAGCAACTCACCATTTTGACCCCCTGCCGCCAGTTGATGCCCTTGGGGATGCCACGCCAGACAGGAAAACCCATCAGGTGCGCCTTGGAGAACTTGTGCAACTTGCTTGGCTTTGTGCCACAGACAAACTCCACCATCATCAGCAGCTGACGCTAGGAGAAAAGTTCCAGGTTGAAAGGCGATCGCCTGTACCACCCCGTCATGAGTCTCCAGCACCCGACCATCCCACCCAACCGACTTATCCGGGTGCATTTCCCAGACTACAACCGCCTCCACGCAGGCAGTCGCTAACACAGAAGCACCCACTGGTGTCACAGGTTCCGACCAAGCCAAGCTGCGGACTTTACCAGGAAAACCGCGCATCACCCAGGGGTCAAAAAAGCCCCACTCCCAAACAGTCAGAGTACTGTCGAGATTACCAGAAGCGAGATACTTGCCATCCGGTGACCAAGCGATCGCAATACTAACAGTAGGCAAACTCAAGAAATACGGGTCATCATACCAATCTTGAGCATTCCAAACCTTAACTCCTTGGTCACCGCAGACAGCTAGCTGCTCACCAGAAGGACTCCAAGATATCCCTAGTACAGAAGACACCTCGAAATTGAGGGTTCCTACAACCTCCTGCGCCTGGGCATCCCACACCTGAACGTAACGCCCCAAACTAAAGGCTAGCTGGTTGCTGGTCGGACTCCAACTGAGCTTGTCAACCCAAGCAGGAGCATTTTCTAGTGTAGTGATTAACTTGCTCTCCCTTTTTGAGGAAGGGTTGGGAGAACTCGGCTGTAATTGCCAAACTTTCACCCGTCCATCCTGTCCACCAGCAGCAAGGAATTGCCCATCAAAAGAAAAAGCGAGACAGTCTACTGATTGCTCCGTACTTTCTTGCAATATCGTGAGGGCATCCGACGCCCATAGGACAACCTCCCCAGCTGCTGAACTAGCTGCCAGAGTCTTACCATCTGGCGACCAAGCCACAGCCGTTATATATTCAGAGAGTGCCTCTTGCCAGTGCAAGTTAAGTAATTTTTTGCTGTTAACACTTAAGCTATGCACGCTCTAAAATCCTCTCTCAGCTTGGCTTCATCAAGGTTGCGACCAATGAACACGAGTTCATTTTTCCGAGGTTCTCCAGACTTCCAGAGGCGATCGCGCGTACCATCAAACAACATATGAACACCCTGGAAGACAAACCGATGGTCTTCTCCCTTAATGTTCAGAATGCCCTTCATACGGAAGATATCTGGCCCTTGAGTTTGCAGCAGCACCGAAAGCCAATTGTTCAACTTTTGATTATCCAGTTCGCCCGACTCTACCAAAGCTACTGAATAGACCGATTCATCATGCTCGTGGGCATCTTCAGAGAGGAAAGCAGGGTCAATTTCCAGCGCTCGCTTCAAGTCAAATGCTTGTACTCCCAAAAGAGCATCCATCTCTAACTCAGAGTTGCGGGTACGGTGAATTTTGGCGATCGCATTCATCCCTCGAATCCGCTTCTCTAGCTCATCCAACTGTTCTGGCGTCACCAAATCAGTCTTATTAATCAAAATCACATCTGCAAAGGCAATCTGTTCTTGTGCCTCGCTGCTATCCCAATGCTCCCAGATATGTTTAGCATCCACCACCGTCACCACAGCATCTAGCTGCATCTGTTCACGCATATCCTCATCCACAAAAAAGGTTTGAATCACTGGCGCAGGGTCAGCCAAACCCGTAGTTTCAATCACCAGATGGTCAAACTTATTGCGGCGTCGCATCAAGTTGCCGATAATCCGAATCAAGTCACCCCGGACAGTACAGCAGATGCAGCCGTTATTCATCTCAAAGATTTCTTCATCAGCATCGATGATTAACTGGTTGTCAATCCCGACTTCTCCGAACTCGTTGACAACCACAGCGACTTTAAGCCCGTGTTCGTGGGTGAGGATGCGATTAAGTAAGGTTGTTTTCCCCGCTCCCAGATACCCCGTAAGTACGGTAACTGGAACTGAACTTGATGTTTGAGCAGTAACCATAGTTCAAATACTCTTCTCGTTTTATAGAATGATAATCAGTATCAAACAAAAAGAGAAGGTCTTCATAGCAGTTCTCAGTTGCATGTACCCAACGGTAAGGGGCACGATACCAAAGCCCCTACAAAAACTTAGGTCACTTACCTTCGTTGGCAAGTTGCAAAAAAGGTAGCATCACTTCTGCCAACTCCGTTGAGAATTCTTCATGCATTCCCAAAGAACCAGCAAGTACTGAAGACTCAACACCAGGCAACCTAGCAAGAGCATCCATCTCTTCCCTGGACTTAGGTGGTACCTGTTCCCCGATAATCACCATCACTGGCACGGGTGAGGGTTGGAAATAGGCGAGAAAATCATCGCGCTGCCGTACTGGATCGATCGCTCCCGTAAC
Source organism: Coleofasciculaceae cyanobacterium CTOTU46601 (assembly GCA_031970155.1). Taxonomy (GTDB): domain Bacteria; phylum Cyanobacteriota; class Cyanobacteriia; order Cyanobacteriales; family Coleofasciculaceae; genus DALYIW01. The sequence continues at coordinate 34,202 of DALYIW010000053.1, forward strand.
AAAAGCCGCAGGCGCATATCTCGCCCCTGGTTGCTGAGTAATTTGCCGCTTGTGGTTGATAAAGTCTGGCGTTAACTTGACCTTTTCAACGTAGACGTGACGCCCATACATCAAGCGCAAAAATGAGGGGGTGGTGTTCATCTGGTAGAGGACTTGACCGAAGAAAGGCGATCGCACCAGCTGCCTCAACGTCCCAGACACCTGCTCACTTGCTCCCATTGTGGGTAGAGGGCCGCGCCAAGTAGGAGCTACCAAGACAATCCTACTAACGGATTGAGGCATTTTTTGTGCCAACTGCATCGCGTAGCCCGCCGCATGACCAGCCGCAATCACCGCAGTGGGGCTAGCCAAGATATCTTTGACAAAATCTTGTATAAATTTGTGGTATAATGCCGAGCTGTAGTTTATGGATAGACGCTCCGACTCTCCAAACCCCGGCCAATCCAACGCTACAACCTGAAACTGAGACGATAAGTGTTCTGCGATTCCACGCATTTCTCCCCGTGTGGAAACTGTACTAAAAGCTGGGAGCAGTAACACAGGTCTTCCTTCACCTAATGTTTCATAAACCACCGTCAGTGGCTGTCCTTCCCAAGTCCAGAGATATTTGTGTACAACGCCCCTAATCCCACTGGCAGTAGATACAGCTGGCATCGAAGTTGATTGTGCAGTAGCCATATATCAACAAAATTGTTAAGAATGATTATGATTATCGGTTTGTGTCTCTTTCTAACCCAATGATAATTATTATCATTACAGACGGTTGAAATTAAAGGTTCAGCATTTAGCTGTCAACCTCGGACACATTTTTAGATCGTCAGGGAAATCTAAGGAAACGAGCCATGTCACTTAATATAAGTACAGAACTGCTTCAACAAGCTCAGGCCGGTCAGGTTGATGAACAAGCTTTTGTTGAGAGCATTAAAGAGTCATTACCCTACGCTTTTGGAGTTGTTGAAAGTCTTGCTAAACGCTTGGCACAAGGAGAAGCTCAATGGGTAGAGCATTCAGTTTCACCACCCAATGAACAGGCGCGTGCTCAACTTTTGAGAATGATGGGTGGAGATGCTATCCGTGGTGCCGTTGAGCGTTACTTTGGTCTGAAATTTGCGTTTCAGAACTGCCACAAAACCGCTGCATTTCGACCAGAAGATGTAAATTCACCCGCTTATCAAGACTTCATTTCGATTAACAGCCAAATTCTAAACCAAACACCTGAACTGAGAGACTGCTAAAGGTTGGGGAGTGGGGAGTAGTGAGTGGGGAGTAGGGAAAGAAAAAAGATTGCCTATTCACTACCATTTGAGCAGCCTAGAGAGTGTTTTCTCGCCTCAGAATTGGCTTAAATTGTAGGTTGGGTTAAGGAACGCAACCCAACATTTTAAGCTTGTCGCGCTACTACCACAAGAGGCGAGAAAACAGGCTCTAGAAGTCAACGAACCCTGATTATGGTGTGAGGTAAAAAAGAAGATTACCTACTCCCTACTCCCTACTCCCTACTCCCTACTCCCTACTCCCTACT
>DALYIW010000054.1:0-34733 GCA_031970155.1 Coleofasciculaceae cyanobacterium CTOTU46601
AGCTGTAGCCATCCACTGCTCTACCCCCGAAGAAGCACAAGATGTGCGTAATTTTCAAGTTTCAACAAAAAGCTTTACAATTCCTTATGGGGTGCATCTACCGATTGAACAACCACACGCCAAGCAGCATCTACACGCTGTTTATGGAATACCTGATACAACACCGATTGTTTTATTTCTATCTCGCCTCCACCCCAAAAAGCGCCCAGATTTGCTGATTGAAGCCCTTAAGAAGTTAGCTTCTCTTAACCATGACTTTCACCTGATTGTGGCGGGTTCAGGAGAACCAGACTACGAGAACTACCTCAACAACTTAGTAACTTCTCTAGGCTTGCAGTCTCGAACATCGATGGCAGGCTTTGTGATCGGGAAAGAAAAGGATTTGTTGCTGCAAGGTTCAGATATATTCGTCTTGCCATCCTTTTCAGAAAATTTTGGTATTGCTGTAGCTGAGGCGATGGCAGCAGGGGTGCCAGTAATTATTACTCCAGATGTCCAAATTGCACCAGATGTTGATGCTGAGAAAGCGGGGTTGATTGTTGAAGGAGAGGTTGATGTGGTTGCAGATGCGATCGCTAAATTACTAGCTTCTCCAGAACTCCGGCACCAACTGGGTGAGAATGGGAAGCGCTTGGTGAGTCATCGCTATTGTTGGAATGCGATCGCTTCAAATCTCAGTGGTATCTATCGCTCTATCCTTGAGCAGCAACCGCTCACTAAATCTTTAGCTTTTGATAAAAATATTGGATGGTAGGTTTTTGGGACAAGGGGGACAAGGGGGACAAGGGGGCAACGATGAAAATCTCTCTTACCCATTACCCATTACCCATTACCCATTCAAGACTTTGGCAAACGGTATCCCTCACTGAGCTTTTTCTGAGGTGCTTTGGTGTAATGGCGGAGATACTGATCGTAAGTACTAGTTGTGTAGCCTTTGACACCATTAGCAACGACACCTAAGACGTGAGCGTGAGATGTTCTTAAGCCGTATAAAACTTCTTTAAACACGGAGCGGTCTGTTTTTCCCAGTCCCACAACCATCACAATCCCATCAGTATGAGTTGCTAGGAGTTTAGCGTCCGCTAGACCCATCAGAGGAGGTGTATCAAAAATCACTAGGTCGTAAGCCTCTTGGAATCGCTCAACTAAATTCTTCATCTTTTTAGAGCTCAGGAGGCGGGTTGGATCGGGGGGGATTTGTCCAGCAGTCAGCACAAAGAGATTATCTTCGATTGGCGATCGCTGAATCACATCTTCAAAATTAATTTCGCTGGAAATCACATTGCTCAGTCCCCACACATTTGGTAAATCCGTTGTCTCATGAATTCGAGGACGCCGCAAATCCGCATCTACCAGTAAAACCCGTTGCCCCATAGCGGCTGCGGCTTGCGCCAGGAATGTAGTAATCGTAGATTTGCCATCACCTGGAGTCGCGGAACTAATAACAACGGAACGAACGGCTTCATCGGGACTGACGAATTGCAGGTTCGTGTTGAGAGAGCGAAATGATTCTAATAAAGGAGAAGCATTGTAACCATAAGATTGAGCGCTAAGTTGGAACTCTAGATTTTCAGGATCTATCATCGAACCGTCACTTAAACTGCCGATGTCTTCCTTGAGTTTTTTGGTAAACGGAATTGTTCCTAATATGGGTAAACCGGTGCTGTCTTTCAGTTCATCGGGAGAGTGAAATACCTTGTCCAGTTTTTCGGCTAGAAACGCCACCCCCGCGCCTGCCATTAATCCTGTAACTATGCCGAGGAGGATACCACGCGGCACGTTAGGCGAGATAGGTGCTTGGGGTTTTTGGGGTCCTGAAATTTTCTTCCAAGACGTGCTGGTTCGGGCTTTTTCAACTTGTAGCGTCTCTTGAACAGTGAGAAAGCGGCCTAAGCTTTCTGTTGCTACTTTAAGCTGCTGCTGTAAATCTGTGTACCGACGGGCGATGTCTGGTAAAGCCGTAAGTTGTTGGCCTACCACACTTTCCGCTTTGGCAATTTTGTTTCTGCGTACCTCTAGAACCTGAATTTGATTTTGTGTGTCTACTAGCTTTTGGGCTAAATCTTTACGAATTGAACTGGGGGAAGCTAAGGATTCGGCGTTGTCGGGGACACCAGAGGCGGCGTTGCCCATCACTGTTGCGGCTTCCTGATCTACTAGGGGTTTTAATCGGCGTTGTTCTTCCCGCAGCTTGAGAATCGTTGGGTGATCTTCTGTAAGCCGCGCGGATTCTTTGGCAAGCTTGCTTTCTACCTCAGAAAGCTGGTTGAGTAGTGCTTGGTAGCGGGGTGCTTCTGAGAGGGCTGAGGAGGCGATCGCTTGATTGGGTGTTACCCCTAACTGTGACAATTGAGTTTGTAGCTCAGTGTATAGCTTTTGAGCTTCACTCAGCTGGCTTTCCGTGTCTTGTCGTTGTTTGACAATTTCGCTAGCACGATTGCTCAACTGTTGACCCTGACTTTCTGGATCGACTATTTTGTAATTTTCCCGTAAACTCTGGATTGACTTCTGAAGCTCATTAACGCGCTTTTGTAAGTTTTTTGTCTGTTCGTTTACAAAACCGAGTCCTTGTGTTACGCTATCTTGTTGCTCTTTGGCAGAGTAGTTAACATAGCCTTGAGCGACTCGCTCTAATACAAACTGAATTTTTTCAGGATTAGAATCCTGGTAGCGGACTTCTAAAATTTTAGTTTCTCCAAGCCGGGAAATCTGTAATTGGCTCCGGAGGGTGTTTGCGTCGATGTCTGGATAGCGAGTTTGAATTTCTTTGACAATCTTAGAGAGTACCTGAGGACTCCACAAGACTTGAATTTGAGTGTCGTAGTCTGGAGTATTAGAGCTTGAGCCGCCACCTTCGTTAAGAGATTGAGCCAGTTTACCCAGCTTATCTTCACTAGAAGAAACCGGCCCAACCAAAAGCTGAAAACTGCCTTCATAGATGGGAACCTGCCTCAAAACCTTGGCAGCCACCCCGGATGTCACAGCGATCGCCACCCCGGCAACAAGGATAATCCGACGACGGGCAACAGCCAGTAACCGACGAAGATCAAATTTGTCTTCGTTAAGCACAGAAAACTCAGCTGCGTTGAGGGTAGACAATTGGGACAGTTGTTTACCGTTACCGTTGGGTAGCAACGGCTGATAATCTCCATCTGGACCCATAATTCAAAAATGCTGAAGTTTACGTGAGCAAAGTAAAGTTTATTGTCCTCGATGTCAGAAAAAATGATAGCGAGAATTGTCTCCTTTACCAAAGCTTACCAATTACTGATACAGCGCTAGTATAGCCCGTCAGGAAAAATAACTTGATTCGTTCCTTCTTACCAGAAGAATATCTATCAAAGGTGGTGTATAGACCATAAGGATGGAGTATGGGAGCTTTCTTAAGATACATACTTTTGCAGTCCCAAGAGAGTAGAAAATAGAAAAAGTGACAAGCATAGAAGGTCGATCCAAAAAACATCAGAATGATGGCAACTTCTGGATATACTGCAACGTCTGTGGGATGAGTTACAACCTTTGTCTAGCAGTTTTAAGAAGTTTTTATTCAGACCTATTCCGGACAGCGACTCAGAACTCAGTAGAGATTGACGGGAATTAATGCCAAAAAAACTTGGGTTGAGTTGATTCCTCACATTAACTTTACAATTCCTCCTGGTCTTTGAACTTGATAGCAAAGTAACAGCAAGAGGGAAAGATCAGTAAAACCCTACCCGACTCAGTAGCGAGGCGAAATGAGAAACGGAAAAACTTCGATACGGCACAGCCGATATGTCAGACTATCGATCATTACGCAGTTTTATCCGCCTGACTACGCCGCGACCGGGCAGTTGATTGAAGAACTAGCTGCCCAATTGGGACAACTTGGTTTACCCGTTCAAGTCTTTACAGGACAACCCGGATATGCATTCCAAAACGAGTCAGCCCCAGCGATTGAGCATTTAGATCGGGTGGTAATAAGGCGATCGCGTTCTACTCAACTTTGGTCTAAGCGAATACGTGGCAAAGCCGTCAACGGATTACTCTTCTGTTTGCGTTGTGGAGTGCATTTACTCAGAACTCGCAGTCGCGGTGACGTTCTACTCGTTACCACAGCACCTCCGTTCTTACCGATTTTGGGGTACTTAGCCAACAAGCTGTTTGGTTTACCCTATGTTTGTCTGCTGTATGATTTGTATCCTGATGTCGCCGTCGAACTCAAGGTGGTTAGCGATCGCCACTGGTTAGTCCGACTCTGGGATTCTGTTAACCGCCGCATTTGGCAGCAGGCACAACAAATCATCGTTCTTAGCCCAACGATGAAAGATCGAGTCGTGGCAAAATGCCCAGAAGTGACCAATAAAATCGCCGTCATTCACAACTGGGCTGACCCAAATCGGATTTTACCCATTGCCAAACACCAGAATTGGTTTGCCCAAAAATTCAATCTAGTTGACACCTTCACTGTCCTGTATTCGGGCAACATGGGCCGCTGCCATGACATGGAAACAATTCTGGAAGCCGCCAAACTCTTAAAACAAGAACCCATTCAGTTTGTCTTCATCGGTAATGGTGCCAAGCGTCAGGGTTTCATTTCTGAGGCTAAACGCAGCGGCTTGAAAAATTGCCAGTTTTTGCCCTATCAGGACAAAGAGAACCTACCCTACTCACTGACTGCTTGTGACTTGTCCCTCGTCAGCGTTAGTCCTGGTATGGAAGGCTTAGTGGCACCGAGTAAGCTTTACGCCGCTTTATCAGCTGGGCGTCCTCTTGCGGTTATCTGCGAACCACACTCCTATCTCCGAACCCTAGTCACTGAAGCGGGCTGTGGCGAAGCGTTCGATAACAGCGATGCCGTTGGTCTTGCTGATTATATTCGACGCTTAGCAGCAGATAGCCAACTTGTCAAGCAGATGGGTCTAGCAGGGCGTCACTATATGCTGTCGCACTTTACGCCTGACCTGATTGCCAAACAGTACTTTAAGGTATTGTCAGAAGTTGTCCTTAACGAGGTTGAATTAGCCTGTCCGGAGACGGTTGAACCAATCAAGGGTGAAACTTTTTCCCTGCACAAAAAAATTTGAGGTTAAACCCTGCAAGGATTTTAGATTGCCGATAGCGCAGCGGTAGCGAGTCTTCTTTTCGTCTGTCTTGAAAATAGGGAGTCGGGAGTCGGGAGTCGGGAGTCGGGAAGAGGAATTTTCATTCCTGCGTTGTGAGATAAGAGCTCATGGTGTCTAATCTAAAATCTCAAATGCCAGTAAAAAGTAGCGGTTAAGTCAGTTCAGGGTGCTTTGATTGTGGTGGAGAGTTTTGAGACAGACAAAACTTCACCAAAAGCAATCAGGGTGCCATTGCACAAACTGAAAAAGGGCTGTTGTATCCGGATCGACCAGCAGAGGTAATGTACGAGAGAACAACTCCTCTGTTCAGAAGCTTTCTTGTCGTGGTCTTCACACTCGTTGATTTTCATCAATCAAGATTTAAAACTTCCAGTTACTAATCTGTCAACCGGAAATTGATAGGTTGAGAGAGGACAAGGGAAAGGGGATAAGGGGGATAAAGAAGAAGTGCCTTAAAATTTACCCCTCAAATCTACCTTGACGCTCTACTGCCAACAAGGCTACGTTTAGGCACATTCTGACTATCGTTAGTGATACTTGGCGATTCTTGCAGGTTTCAATTTGATTGAGCAAATGCATACAAAAGAACTAATTATTGAGGCAGGTCGTGCAGAGAGGCAGTATTGGAAGGACCTCTGGCGCTATCGAGAGTTGTTTTACTTCCTAGCGTGGCGCGATATTTTGGTGCGTTACAAGCAGACAGTGATTGGTATCGCTTGGGCGTTAATTCGGCCGTTTTTGACAATGGTTGTCTTCACCGTTGTCTTTGGTCAACTGGCAAAGCTACCGTCTGAGGGTGCGCCTTACCCGATTCTGGTGTTTGCAGCAATGCTACCATGGCAGTTTTTTGCCAATGCACTTTCTGAGTGCAGTAATAGCTTGATTAGCAATGCAAATTTGATTTCAAAGGTTTATTTTCCTCGGTTGATTGTGCCTGCTAGTGCAGTGATTGTCAGCTTTGTAGATTTTATGGTTTCTGGCATGATATTGCTTGGCCTGATGGCTTGGTACAACTTTGTGCCCAGCTGGCGCATTTTGATGCTACCGCTATTTATCGGAATTGCTTTTGCTGCGTCGATGGGTGCGGGGTTGTGGTTTGCCGCCTTGAATGTAAAATATCGGGATTTTCGCTACGTAGTCCCATTTATTGTGCAGTTCGGCTTGTATATTTCGCCAGTTGGATTTAGTAGCAGCGTTGTGTATCAACGGTTTCCCCAATGGGTTTGGATCTATTCTTTAAATCCAATGGTGGGGGTAATTGATGGTTTCCGTTGGGCAATTTTAGGCGGTGATTCTAACCTTTACTTGCCAGGATTCACTCTGTCTTTGGGATTAGTTGCACTGATATTTATCAGTGGTGTTTGGTACTTCCGTAAGGTAGAACGCACGTTTGCTGATGTGATTTAGAAACTATTTTTTCAGGGGTGAGAAAAACGCCAAATTTTTGAGTAGTTTTGTCCTGATGGGCTAGAAAAGTTCTGCATTACTAAATAGAAACTCTTCTGAAGTATGTCTGATACAGTCATTCGAGTCGAGAACCTGGGTAAGAAATATATCATTGGTCACCAGAAGCAGGAACGCTACACGGCGCTGCGAGATGTAATTGCCAATGGTGCCAAGTCTGTCGGACACAAGCTGCTGAAGCCTTTTGGGAAACAGATGTCTCACCAAGCGGCGGAAGAGTTCTGGGCACTCAAGGATGTGTCGTTTGAGATTAAACAAGGCGATCGCGTCGGCATTATCGGCCGCAATGGTGCAGGAAAATCAACCCTACTCAAGATTTTGAGCCGCATTACTGAACCCACTAAAGGGCGAATTTCTATTAAGGGACGGGTAGCGAGTCTCTTAGAAGTCGGAACAGGATTTCACCCAGAGTTAACTGGACGAGAAAACATCTATCTCAATGGTTCAATCCTGGGAATGAGCAAGGTTGAGATTAACAGTAAGTTTGATGAAATAGTTGCATTTGCTGAGGTTGAGAAGTTTTTAGATACGCCAGTTAAACGTTATTCGTCGGGTATGTATGTACGGCTAGCATTTGCAGTAGCTGCTCATTTAGATCCAGAAATTCTCGTGGTAGATGAGGTATTAGCAGTAGGAGATGTGGCTTTTCAAAAGAAGTGTTTAGGAAAGATGGAAGATGTAGGCAAGCAGGGAAGGACTGTTTTATTTGTAAGCCATAATCTAGCTACTATTAAACACTTGTGTACACAAGGAGTTCTGCTTGAGAGAGGTTCGGTTTATTCGAGAGGAGCAATTAATGAGGTAGTCAAGAAATATGAGGAAACAATCTTTTATAAGGCTGAAAATGCGCCCGTTAAAATAGGTCTTTTATATGAAAACTTATCAGAACAAATTAGCTCAAATTTTTACATAAGTAGAGTTGAGATTTTTGATGAGTTTGGAAAGCCCAAAAATTCAATTTTTACTTGGGATTATATAAAATTTCGTATTCATTATGTGGCAAGAGAAAGTACGATAAGTGCTTCTGGAGTGTTATCAGTTATGACTCTCGAAAATACAACGCTGATGTTATGTTCTACGAGACCAGATAAGACAGTATCAATGGAGATTCATCAAGGTGAACATTACTTTGATTGTAGTTTTGCATCATGGCCTTTAGCCGCTGGTCAATATTTGTTGAATGTAGGATTAGCTATACCGATGAGAGAATGGCTATGTCAACTTCAGGAGCCGATACCCTTCTATACAGAAGCTAGAGACATATTTCATTCTGGTATGCCTCCTGATAGTTCGAGATATATTGTTGCTGTACCCTATGAAATTAACCCCAATGATTGAATAATAGAAGCTTTAAAGAAGTGTTTTATCCTAAAATTAGGTCAAAAAATAGGATTCAAAAGCTATGATTTTTAATTTTATTCAGCTTCAAAACTATTATTTCAAAACCCAAATAAAACCGGAAATTCAAATTACTTTTGAAAAAGTTAAGAGACAGTTCATACGTCCTCCTTTTCCTAAATTAGATAAAGATGAAATTTTTTTACATGTAGGATGTGGTGATGTAAATCATCCCAACTTTATTAACATTGATGGTCTACCTGCACCCCATATCCACTACATACGCGCAATAGACGATTTATCTCCTTTTACAGACGGCAGTGTAAATCTAATATATGCTTGCCATTGCCTGGAACATTTTCCTTACTATAGTGAGGTTCCCAAGGTACTGGCTGAGTGGTACCGAGTCTTGAAAGATGGTGGTACTTTACGTCTATCTGTTCCTGATTTTGATTTATTACTAAATATTTATAGAGAGAATGGAAATGACATTAATACTATTATCGGTTCCCTAATGGGAGGTCAAGACTACAAATTTAACTTTCACATGGCAGTATTCAATCGCTCAAGCTTAGAATCACTTCTAAAAAGTACGGGTTTTAAGCTAGTTCAAGAATGGCAACCCGGTTCCGGTGAGCTTACTACCTTTGATGACTGGTCAAATCGCTCAATACTAATTAATAATAAATACTATCCTGTAAGTCTTAATCTTCAGGCAATAAAATGATTATTGCTAGTCATTAAAACCATCAATTATTATCAATAATGTAAGTAATTAAAATTTATCCTGATTTGATTCAATAAATTTGTAGAGAGTAACAAGGTTAATTGACCTGTTAAGCTGCACAGTCAAACGAATGCCAATAATTAAGAGTACTCTAACTTTAAAGGAATTACCTCCGCCTCCATCTGACAAAAAAGAATGGCCTTGGACAGAACAAAGTCAGCCACTGCCAGAACGGATGTCTGATGGCTCTGAGTGGCCCCGAATTAGCATTGTTACTCCCAGTTATAACCAAGGTCAGTTCATCGAAGAAACAATTCGTTCAGTACTGCTGCAAGGTTATCCCAATCTTGAATACATCATTATTGATGGTGGTAGTAATGATAACACTATCGAAATCATCAAAAAATATGAGAACTATTTCAGTTATTGGGTTAGTGAACCCGACAAAGGCCCGACAGATGCCATAAATAAAGGATGGCAAAGAACCAGTGGTGAAATTGTTGCTTATCTCAACTCTGATGATGCTTACCTTCCAGGAACTTTAGCAACTATCGCTAAGACTTTTCAGGAGAACTGTGACGCAAGAGTGGTTTGCGGAAACGAGCTAAAAATTGATAGTGAAGGTTTTGTAATATCGGAATCAAGTATAGAAAAAGTTGATCGTCTAAGCTTACTGCACCTCAACTTAATTTCACAACCTGCTACTTTTATTAAAAAGTCTACCTTGGAACTAACTGGAGGATTGAATTTAGACGTACACTACATTTTTGATTTTGAACTTTGGTTAAGAATCACTCGCTTAGGTTCGATGCAGCCTATTCAACGCTTATTAGCAGTTACTAGATGGCACAACGATACTATCACTACAACTCGACGCTCAGACGTTGGGAGAGAATTAGTTCAAGTTATATCAAATGAACTTGGAATCTATCCCTCTAGTTTAACCAGGGATGAAATTCGACAAATATTATTCAAAGCTAATCGTTTATCAATGAGTTTACATCTTGAGAAAAAAAAGTTTTTTGCTTCCATAAAATATGCCTTGAGAGCTTTTATGCTGCTTTCTGCTCCTCGTTTAGGATTGGAGATAGTTCAAGAGTATTATAGATATTTAGTAAAACCCATCAAGTCTTTCTTGAAAAAAAACAAGCTAGATACCTCTATAGGTAGACAGATTCACTGGTCATCGATAGCCAAAGAAATAATGCTTAATAGATAGCTCAACGACATCCAAAGAATTTATTAAAGCACCCTAGCTTTGTTAAGTCTTTGTCTTTGCCTACCTGAAGATAAGTTGAACCTCCTTGATTACTAGACCCTTAATATTGGACGCAAAAACCATGAAGAAAGTTTTTAAAGAAAAAATCAACCTTTTACTCAATCCAGTTGGCTTAAAACTGAGCACAGTGCTTGAAAATAACTATCTTGTTAACAAAGTGCAAACAAGCATAGATGTTGACAAGCACATAATGTTGATAGAAGAAGTTCAAAATTTGTTTTCTGAATTAATTTTTCCAGACCTGCCGCATTGTGAACACAGAGTTCAGTTGATGGCAGAGCTTCTAGGAACGGGAATCAGTGAAGCAATGTACATACTTGAATTTTTAAATAAGTCACTAAAGCTAGAGGGAGATGTATGTGAATTTGGCGTGGCTCAAGGAACAACATCAGCACTCATGGCAAATGAAATCCGAGGTACTGAAAAAAACTTATGGTTATTCGATTCTTTTAAAGGACTACCTAAGCCCACCGAAAAAGATTTGCTTATCGACGATATTTTTAATTTAAAATCAATGGAAAGTTATGAAGGAACAATGTCTTGTCCAGTTGAAATGGTAGAGTCTCGATTGAAAGCTATATCATTTCCTGATTCAAGAGTTAGAATAGTTCCTGGTTTTATTGAAGAAACTATTAATTCTCCAAATTTACCTACAAAAGTTTGTTTTGCCTATGTCGATTTTGATTTTTATTTACCGATTTTAACGACTTTAAAATTTCTCCACCATCATTTATCAATAGATGGAACTGTGATTGTCGATGATTATGATTTCTTTTCATCAGGTGCTAAAACAGCAGTGGATGAGTTTCTACAAGAATATCCAGGAAATTATAAAATCATTAAACCCTATAAGTTCGCTGGTCATTTTTGTATTTTACGTAAAACAAAATAAAAAAATACCTAGTTGTACGTAGAAATAGATATGCGAATTCTCTATGATGGACAGATATATGTAAAACAGACGGCTGGAGGTATCAATCGATATTTTGCCAACATAATCAGTAGATTACCAGAAGATTTTATTCCTACTCTCACAACCTGCAAGCTTCTGAGTGTTAATTACCCTACTCATCCCAATCTCAAAGCTTTTTACTATCAAAGTTTTCGACCCATGCGGGTTTCATACTGGTTGGAGAAAAATTATTTTAAGGCAGTTTCTGCCTTGAATTCCTTCGATGTTGTCCATCCCACTTACTATTCACTGCTTACCCGTCAAGATATTAATAAATGCAGACGCCCCCTTGTAGTGACTATTCATGACACGATTCATGAGATTTTTGGTGAATGCCTTGATCCCAGTGGTCAAGAGATTGAGAATAAGCGAAAAGCCATCTCGGCAGCACAAGCAATTATCTGCGTTTCAGAGAATACAAAGAAGGATTTATTAGAGCGATATCCTTTAGCAGAGGGAAAAGTAACGGTTACACACTTGGCTTCAGAGATTGATGTAAGTCTTTCTTATGGTTCTGAGTCAGTTTCTTCTCGACCTTACTACCTTTATGTAGGGGGTCGCAATCCAATTTATAAAAATTTTGAGGGGTTTTTATTAGCTTTTGCTAAAGCCGTCTCTGTTCGACCAGATATTGCGCTGTGTGTTGTCGGCTCACCTTTTAATGAGACAGAAGAAAAACTGATTAATGAGCTGAAATTAAGCGATCGCATTCAGCATTACCGATATATTAGCGATCGCCATCTAGCAAAACTCTACCGTTGCAGTATCGCCTTTGTCTATCCCTCCTTGTACGAAGGCTTTGGGATTCCTCCCTTAGAGGCTATGTCCTGCAAAACGGTTGTGGTTGCTTCTAATTGTTCCAGTATTCCGGAAGTAGTAGGAGATGCGGGGATACTGTTCAACCCTAAATCAACGAGTGACTTAGCAGATATCCTACTCTCCTTACTTGATAATCCTATAGAACGCGATCGCCTAATTGCCAAAGGTCAGCAGAGAGTACAAGAATTTAGCTGGGAGAAAACTGTAGCCAAGACAATTGAGGTTTATCGCTCAGTGGCTACCTAAATTGGCATAAATCATCGCAATTTAGCTGTGTCAAATTAGCGATCGCTCACCATTTATCCTGATGGAGTCAACACAGATGGTATTAAGGAACAGAGTTAGGCGATCGCTCTTGAGGATAGTCTCTATAACCCCAAGCTCAGGGGCATATTGAGTTACGTCTTGATCGTTGCCAATACAGTAACACTAAATGCAACTGATGAATCAGCAACTGTTCGAGAACCCTAGCGCTTTCCTGGTAACTGTACCTTACTCCTCTAGTGGTCTTCTGCAATCGCTGCCTTCACCACCAAAAGGACGTACTGGCTGGCCTTGGACTGAAGAGACTCCACCCTTGCCACTAACCATGCCAGATGGAAAGCCATGGCCTAAAGTAACTATCGTCACACCTTCCTATAATCAGGGGGAGTTTATAGAGGAAACCATTCGCTCAGTGTTGCTCCAGAACTACCCTAATTTGGAGTACATAGTTATGGATGGTGGATCTAGGGATAGCACAGTTTCAATTTTAGAGAAATACACCGATTGGATATCTCTGTGGCGCTCAGAAAAAGATAATGGACAAACTCATGCAATTAACAAAGGCTTTGAATATGCCTCTGGATTTTTGCGGGGTTATTTAAACAGTGATGATTTTCTTCTAGCTTCATCACTAGAGAAAGTAGCACACTTTGCCGCAGCTCACTCAGGTCAACCCATCCTGATTTTAGGAGATTGTGCAATGGGTTACAGTCCTGAGGAAATTTTTTCCATATGTGCACCTTGGCGTCCTGCTAATTTAATCGATGCAATTAGTAATGATGCTCTCTGCCCACAACCAGCAACTTTTTGGACACAACCAGAGGATTCTATTCCTCATCGATTCAGCGATCGCCTAGTTTTTTCTATGGATTTTGAATTTTGGCATAGATTGCTCAAATCGGGCTACCAACCTCTAAAACTAGATGCTACTTTAGCTTTCTACCGCCATCATAAAGATGCCAAGGGTTATACAATTTCTAATGTTTTTTGGGCGGAACTATCAAGTCTTCCTTTGTTGGAAGTAGCACATGTCAAGTCGTTTGATGAAAAACTGTATCTTACTGCAACTTGCCGTCGTCGAATTCGTCATTACCTCCGGTTAGAAATAGAAAAAATATTTTTGAATAATGGGAACTGGTCAGCAATGCAAGCCCTAATAAGTGCGTGTTGGACACATCCGGATTTAGTGACTGAACGAGCAACTTTAGGATTAGCTCGGAAATTATTATTTGCAAGTTTTAATTCAAGTGAAACCTCAAACAGCCAAAAGCCAAAATGACAAAAAGCATTCTAATTCTTGCTATAGGAATAGCAACAACTTTTTGATAGTAGACCTGTCTGAGCTTTAAATCCAGTGTAATTAGGTCATTGGCAACATGGATGTTTCTGTGATTATTCCCACATACAACCGTCTTTGGAGTCTTCCCAAAGCAATAGAGTCCTGCCGCCATACTCAATGCCAAACTGAAATCATTGCGATCGATGACGGCAGCACTGATGGTACGTGGGAATGGCTACAGACTCAACCTGATATTGTTTGCCTGCGGCAGGATAACTGGGGTAAAGGCTGGGCTGTTAATCGTGGTTTTGCGATCGCAAAAGGCAAGTATGTCCGCTTCTTAGACTCAGATGATTGGCTTTCTCCAGAAGCTACCGATCAACAGTTTGAACTAGCTCTAGCGCAGGGGGCAGATGTCGTTGTTGGAGGCTACGAGGCCTATTCAGAAGATGAGAAATTTCTGTACACAAATGACTGGACAGAGTGTGATGACTTTGTAGCTCAACAACTAGGAGAGTGTAACTTCTCTCATTACTCGGCTTTCCTATTCTGTAAAGATTTTCTGAAAGACATTCCCCACCGTTCAGACTTCGGTGTGCGCGATGATCGTCAATTTATTCTTGAGGTAGCTCTGGCAAATCCTAAAGTTGCCGTCTATTTACAACCTGCTTTTTGTCATCGTCACCATTCCCAGCCTCGCCTACAGTCTGCCCCAGGAATGAAAGCAATAACTACAAATCTACAGCATTTGACGATTTACAAAAAATGCCTCAGCAAGCTCTCTGCCAGAGGTGAACTTACTCGGCGTCGCCGTCAAGCAGCTTGTAACGTTCTCTGGCCTCTAGCTCATTGGATTGCCTACACTCACTTGGATGAGGCTTGTGAAGTTGTTGATTGGATTTATCAGCTAGATCCAGATTTTCAACCGCAGCAAACTGGATTGCTAGGCAAGTTATACACTCACTTAGGGTTTCGCAATACTGAAAAAGTTTTACAGTTTAGACGTAATTTTTTGAGTTTATTTCGCCGCTCCAATATATCTAATTTGCATGATTTACAAGCTTGATAGCAAATGATTTATTGATTTTGAGTTTTTATTATCAATACCTAACTACTAATTATTGATGTTTAAATTAAACTTTCTTCTATGTCAGCCAAATCCACTGTTTCTTTACTAGTTCCGTGTTTTAATGCTGAATCTTATCTTTCTGATTTTATTGAAAATATATCGAAGCAGACGATACCGTTTGATGAAGTTCTATTTTACGATGATGCTAGTACTGATGACACAGCTGAATTATTACGCAAGCAAAATTTTGGTCGAGTTATCTATGGCAAGGTTAATCAAGGCCCATCGATTGGTAGAAACATTCTGCTTCGTGAGTCTACAGGTCAGCTGATTCACTTTCATGATGTTGACGACTGGCTGGAACCAACTTTTCTTGAGCAAACTCTCCCAGCTCTCTCAGACGAATGGGATGCTGTGATTACCAATATTCAGGTTATAGACCGGGAGACGGGCAAAACTCGTCATACCCATGACTACTCAGAACTCATTGATAGTATTGACCCAATCGAGTTCTTTCTGACCCATTGTTGTTATCCAATCAATGGACTATATCGTCGGCAAGCTTTGGAAAAAATTGGGGGTTTTAGAGAATCCCTCTCTCGTGATGAAGACCCTGACTTACATATCCGACTGGCTCACTCAGGTACTCGTATCCGTAGCCTTCCTCTACCTCTAGCAATCAATCGCTTAGGTTCGGGAACTTACTCATCTAACTCTTATGTAGATTGTTGGCGCGAACATCTGAAAGCCCTCCAGTATTACAAAACAGAACTTCCTGAAAAATACCGCTCAATCTTGCGCCGGGACAGCGCTCGCATGGTTGGTTTGTGTGCCGCTTGTAGGGATTTACAGCTAGCTCATAACTATGTAGACTTTTGCGAGTCTCTTGGGGGACAAGAAGAGTTGGTGCTGGCAGCTAGTACTCCGATGAAATTGCTCAGCCAACTAGTAGGTTACCGTAATGCTCTCAACCTTCGCTTTGGTGTTTTGGGTAGGACAATCCGTAAAATCTGGCCTTGGCGAGTTGCTTAGAGTTCTATTTGTCCGTGCAGTATTTGTAGATTCACTACTCATGTTTTATGTCTCTAGTCTCTATCCTGATTCCCTGCTACAACGCCGAACAGTGGATTGCTAAAACTTTGGAGTCTGCGATCGCACAGACTTGGCAAAATAAAGAAATTATTCTGGTGGATGATGGCTCAACCGATAACAGTCTGGCAATTGCCAAATGCTTTGAGTCACCGATTGTGAAAGTCATCCATCAGGAAAACCAAGGAGCGAGTGCTGCCAGAAATCGTGCTCTCAGGGAAGCTCAAGGGGACTTACTCCAATATCTGGATGCTGATGATCTTTTGGCTGCTGACAAAATTGAGCGTCAAATGCAACGTTTGGACGAAGGCTATTCTGATTTTGTCGCTTCAGGGGAATGGGGACGGTTCTATAACTCGCCGATGGAAGCTAATTTTATTCCAGAACCAGTCTGGAATGATATGTCACCCGTAGACTGGCTAGTTTGTTCTTGGGAGGGTGGAGGAATGATGCACCCCGCCGCTTGGCTAGTTCCTCGTGCGATCGCCTCATCAGCTGGTTCCTGGAACGAAACACTATCTGTAAATGATGACGGAGAATACTTTTGCAGAGTTCTATTAGCCAGCAAGGGAGTCAAGTTTTGTTCGGGAGCAAAAAGTTATTATCGCTCTGGAATTTCAGGCAGTTTAAGTGGAAAAACGTCTAAAACTGGATGGGAATCAGCTTTTCGTTCTATGGAGCTTTGTATCAATCATCTCCTGAACAGAGAAGATAACCCGAAAGTGCGCCATGCTTGTGCCACTGCCCTGCAACGCTTCGTGTATGGTGCTTACCCTGATGAAATAGACCTCGTGAAAAAGGCAGAAGCCAAAGCTAAATCTCTCGGCGGTTCAGATCTCAAGCCTGGTGGTGGTTCTATTTTTCAACTGATTGCTAAGATTTTGGGCTGGAAACTAGCAAAAAAAATTAAAAAATTTTATGCCTATGTTCTATTGCGACGTAAATAAATTCAATGTAGATAGATACGTAACTTTAGATGGCCCTACGGTTTGGCCGGGTCCTCCCTACAACCTTCACTACCCGATGCGCTGTGCTTTGGCGCTACTGAATAGGGTGATTGAACGGTACGACCCCACAGCTTGCGGTATGAGTTACGGCATTGTGGCGCAAAAGGATTAGAAATGAAACCTATTAATCTCTTCTATGAAGAACCAGAAAACGATCGCTGGCTACCATTAGACCGCTATCCTCGCCGGATCATTCGTCGGATTGTACGCGGTAAACCCAGACCAGGGGGGCAAATGCGAGTATTTTTAAACCTCTGTGCTGGACTCGAGAAAATCAGCATTCCCTACCGGATAAACGATTATCGCTACATTCAACAACATCCTGAAGAGATAGCTGGCATTATTGGTAAGCCACAGGTTCTAGATAAGATTAAGTGGAAAAACCCAATTGTCTTTGGAGCAGCGGTCTTTTCACACCCCAGTGATGACCCAGAACTTTTGAATCGTCTACCTATTAGTAAGATTCTGGTTCCTGGAAAATGGATGAGGCAGATGTGGGAACCCTACTACGGTAACCACGTACTCGCTTGGCCTGTAGGAATTGACACAACTATATGGGCACCAGTACCGAGCGATCGCAAAGATATCGACATCCTACTCTACGACAAAATTAGGTGGGAGCATGACCGTTACGAACATGAATTAATTGTTCCTCTAAAATCCTGTCTGGAGCAGCGGGGTTTGAAAATAGCAGAAATCCGCTATGGCTTCTATCAAGAAGAGGATTTTCACTCCCTGCTAGGTAAGAGCAAAGCCATGATATTTCTTTGTGAACATGAAACCCAAGGTATTGCCTATCAGCAAGCTCTTTCCTGCGGAGTTCCCATCCTAGCTTGGGATCGCGGTGGATTTTGGCAAGACCCATTCTATTTCCCTGATACAGTTGAGTTTGCCCCTGTTAGCTCAGTTCCTTACTGGGATGAGCGCTGTGGAGTCAAGTTCAAAGACATCAGTGAATTCCCCAGCAAGCTAGAAGAGTTCTTGGATAAACTCAACCGTCAGCAATTTGCCCCCCGTGACTACATTTTAGAAAACCTTACTCTAGAAAAGTGCGCCCGTCACTACCTGGAAATTGTGAAAGAAGTGCGGGAAAGTTTAGCTTAAATGGCAAAGATTCTGATTCTAATCGGTGCCCATTTATGCACTGCTCCTCGACCTCAGAAAGAAGCAGAGACGCTAGCTAACGCTGGGTATGATGTTACAGTGCGAGGGTTTTGGTTTGACCCGGAGTTGATAAAACGCGATCGCATTCTCATCACCAACAAAAAATGGCGCTTTCAACCCATCATTGACTTCCAACCCACTCATCGCCTCAACAACTGGAAAATCCGACTCCAAGGACGGCTTGCCAAAGAACAGTTTCAGCGATTTGGCACCTTTTCACCCGCCTTACTCGGTTACGGGGCAAAAGCGATGTTAAAGGCCGCCCGTAAAGCCCGTGCTGACTTGACTATCGTGCATTCCGAAGCAGGGCTATGGGTGGGCAATCAACTATTAGATGAAGGCTTTTGTGTAGGAGTAGACTTTGAAGATTGGTTTTCGGAAGACTTATTACCCGAAGCCCGTACTACTCGACCCATTGCTCAGTTGAAAGCCTTAGAGAGTCGGCTTGTCCGTGATTGTACCTACTCTCTCACGACTTCCCATGCTCTAGCTGAGGCTCTAGCTGAGGCTTATCAGGCACCGAAACCTACAGTTATTTATAACGCCTTTCCTTGGGAAGAGCGATCGCCAATCAACCCTCAAAAATCCACTCGCCAGAACCCAAACTTACCCTCCCTACATTGGTTCTCCCAAACCATCGGACCGGGACGAGGACTCGAAACTCTCTTCGAGGCGCTACCGCACCTCACTATCCCAGTAGAAATTCATTTACGAGGCAACTATCCTGAAAGTGCTCGCCAATGGTTAGAACCTCTAGTTCCTCTAGAGTGGCGCGATTACTTATTCATCCATCCCACAGTCCCGAATGCCGAGTTACTAGCGGCGATCGCGGAGCATGATATTGGTTTGGCATTGGAGTGTCCTGATATTCCCAGCCGGAATCTGACTGTAACAAATAAACTCTTTCAGTACCTGCAAGCGGGCTTAGCTGTAATTGCCACAGACACCAGTGGTCAACAAGAGGTATTTTCTCAACGATGTGCGATCGGTCAAATAATTCCCAGCAATAATCCTGTAGCACTAGCCCAAGCCCTGAAAGACTTAGCGTGTGAGCCTGAAAAATTGACCCTTGCCAAAGCAGCTTCTGTGCAAGCGGCCAAAGAACAATTTTGCTGGGAGAAGCAGTGTCAGAGTCTGTTACTCACAGCTGAACTAGCGCTGAGCACTAGAGCATGAAGTCAAAATCAGGAACTCATTTTAGCCCCAGCTTTCTACTCAATTTATCTAATGCTTCTTCGCGCTAATATCCGAAAATACCTGGCTCGAAAACTAAAAGTTCCTGAGATTCCCTTTGCTCTAGAACGTCTTTATGCTGTGGGTTTTCAGCCCACTCAAATCTTTGATGTCGGTGCTTACCAAGGTGAATTTGCTCAGTACTGTTTAAGCGTTTGGCCTAAAGCCAAGGTAGCCTGTTTTGAGGCACAAGAAGATAAGGTTACTCAAATCGAGCAGCTAGCTGCCCAAAATTCAGGTATCTCAGTATTTCCAGGACTATTAGGAGCCGAGGCTAACGAGCAAGTTCCGCTACATCTAGTGGAAACGGCTTCCTCTGTTCTAACTGAGCAGATTCCCCAAAACTTTCCAGTGAAGTTTTATCGAATGCGGACAATAGACCAAATTGTCCAAGAACATTTTAGCGATCGCTCTCCTGACTTTCTCAAGCTCGATGTCCAAGGTTATGAACTGGAAGTGCTTAAGGGAGCAGAAAAATCTCTTCCCAAAATGCAGGCTATCCTGGCAGAAGTCAATTTACTGGACATCCATCAGAACGTACCTCTGCTGGCCGAAGTAGTTGCGTGGCTCAATGAGCGTGATTGGGTGGCTTACGACATCTGTGCTCTGACTCGTCGTCCTCTAGATCAAGCCCTCTGGCAAGCAGATTTTATCTTTGTGCCACGCACTAGTCCACTTCGCGCCGACAAACGCTGGAAAGCTTGAAATGCGTATCTTACTCACTGCTGACCCTGAACTGCCAGTGCCGCCACAACTTTATGGCGGGATTGAGCGTATTGTCGATCTTTTAGTGACTGGACTACAATCTCGCGGTCATACAATCGGATTGGTTGCCCACCGTGACTCGACATCACCCGCTGATCAGCGGTTTGCTTGGCCTGGGAAGCGATCGCAAGATCAATTCGATGTGTTGCAGAATACCGCTGCCCTATGGTCGGCCGTTCAACACTTTCAGCCCAACCTAATTCATAGCTTTTCCCGCGTCTTATATCTATTCCCGCTCCTACGCTCTCGCCTCCCTAAGGTGATGTCTTACCAACGCTATCCCAGTAGCCGCACTGTCAAATGGGGGGCAAAATTGGCTAAGGATTCCCTCACGTTTACGGGTTGCAGTGACCACATCTGTCGCCAAGGTCAAACGGCCGGTGGAATTTGGCATACGATTCATAATTGCGTTGAACTGGAGAAATATACCTTCGAGCCTACAGTTGCTTCTGATGCTCCCTTAGTTTTCTTGAGTCGGGTGGAACAGATAAAAGGAGCACATACTGCGATCGCAGCAGCCCGTCTCACTAAACGCCGCCTTTTGATTGCTGGCAACCACGGTACTAGTGGTGAAGAAGGACGCTACTGGCAAGAAGAAATTGTTCCTCATTTGGGACAAGATGGCATCGAGTACATCGGTACTGTCAACGACGAACAAAAAAATGCCTTGCTTGGCAAAGCTGCCGCGATGATTGTGCCAATTGAATGGGAGGAACCCTTTGGCATTGTCTTTGCTGAAGCCTTAGCCTGCGGTACCCCCGTTATTTCTTGTCCCTTGGGGGCATTGCCTGAGATTGTGCGTCATGGCACTGATGGATATCTCATCAACAACCTAGAGGAAGCTTGCACCGCCATCCAAAACTTGCCTCAAATCAACCGCCGCAACTGCCGCCAACGAGCCGAAGATTGCTTCTCAGCTTCAGTAATTTTGGATAAGTACGAGCAACTTTATCACAACCAGACTTACGATCGAGACACGATCTATGGTAGGGGCGTATAGCTATACGCCCCTACAGATGGTGGTTCAAAGGTTAAGTTGCGTAAGTCCTGACAACCTAATTAAGGCAAATGTGGCGGGCAAAACGCCCAGCCATCTGGCGTTATGAACCCAACTGTGATATCTGTTGTCCTGATTGAGTAACGCAAGGCTCGTATCAGTAGGTAGCACCTGTAAGAGGGTTAAGCCTTGAGTCATCGAGTTTTGATTGTCAGTCCTCATTTCCCTCCGATTAACGCTCCTGACCATCAACGGGTGCGAATGTCATTGCCCTACTTTGAGGAATTTGGCTGGGAACCTCATATTCTGAGTGTCGAACCCGATCGCATTGAGGGTGTTCGCGACTTCTTATTAGAGCAAACAGTACCCAGCCACATACCCGTCAACCGCACGGGAGCCTTTCCAGTCAAATACACCAAGCCCATTGGTATGAGTTCTCTGGGTTTGCGGTGTTTTTCCTCTGTGCTCACAGCAGGCGATCGCCTCTTAGCTAAAAATAAATTCGATCTCGTCTATTTTTCAACCACTGTATTTACAGTCATGGCGCTCAGTCCCAGATGGCGCAAGCGTTTCGGAGTGCCTTACGTTCTCGACTTCCAAGACCCTTGGTTGAGCGATTACCACAAGCGTCCAGGGTCTTCCATTCCACCTGGGGGTCAATTTAAGTATGCTTTTTCCCAATTCCAGGCGCAAATCCTTGAACCTTACGCCCTGCGTCATGTCAGCCGCGTAATCAGTGTTTCGTCTGAATACCCAAAAACCTTACTTCAACGATATTCCTGGTTGCGCGAAGACCAATTTACAGTTTTACCCTTTGGTGCTCCTGAAACTGATTTCCAGCAACTTCCTTCCCTCAACGTTAAGCAAACCATCTTTGACCCCAAGGATGGCAAGCGGCATTGGGTGTATGTGGGCAGAGGTGGGGATGATATGGGTATAGCTGTGCGAGCCTTATTGTTAGGCATTCAATCTGAGCGCGATCGCCATCCCGAACCCTGGAATTCAGTCAAACTGCATTTCGTCGGCACCAGTTATGCACCAGGCGATCGAGCAGTTAAAACAATAGAACCAATCGCTCGTGAATTGGGAGTCGCTGATTTAGTAGAAGAACATCCCCAGCGCGTTGCCTATTTTGAAGCTTTACAGATTTTAGTAGACAGCGACGCCATTCTTCTAATTGGTTCCGACGACCCAAGCTACACAGCCTCCAAACTTTACCCTTGCATTCTGGCTCAAAAACCAATTTTTGCTCTTTTCCACCAACAGAGTTCTGTTGTTAATATCCTCCAACGTTGTAATGCCGGACGGGTTGTTACGTTCAACTCTCATGAGAATCCAGCAGAGTTGCTAACCCATGTAACGGCTCAACTTAAGTGGCTATTTTCTATTCCTAAAGGATATCAGCCTGAAACTAATTGGTCAGAGTTTCAACCTTATACCGCGCGTGAGATGACCCGTCAGCAATGTGCCCTCTTTGACCAGTGTCTTCGTCTCGAAAACAAGGTTTAAACCGTATGGGAATCAACTTAAAGTTACCTCCCCTAGCATCGAACAATCATCCAATGGTTGTCCGTTATCAACGGCGACCTTTACTCAAAGCCTTTTGGGTAGGCGTTTTTGTTTTATTCCTCGTACAATTTTATACCATAGACAACTATTCAATTCTGACTATTAGCGGTGCCATTTTAATTGGAATTGCTTCTTTATATCCTTTTTATCTTTGGTGTTCGGGAAAAGCCTTGGGAATGCCAGTTTACCCCTTGTTCGCCCTGACATATTTATGGACACATGCCCTGCCATTAGTCACGAAACACCCCGTAATTATTACTTACTCTCCAGAAAGTCATTTCTTGGCCAGTATTACAGTTGCCATCTTTTTAGGATTAGGAACCTTTACCTGGTTTCAACTTGTCAAGTCTCCTCCTCCTCACCCAAAAGCTTATCGTGCTCTTCCAGAAAACAAAGGTGAAAGTTTCTTTCTATTTATTCTAGGTGCTGGTGTTTTATTTAATATGTATTCTCTTGGAGGATGGTTTGCCCTCGCGGGTGGAGCATTTTCTCTACTTCGAGCTGCTATTTTAGGGCTAAATGTATTAGCCGTTTTTGTTTTATCTTATCGATTAGGGACAAGAGAACTATCAAAACAACGCTCTGCGTCCTTCTTGATAATGCTATTTTTATTAACTATAAGTAGTGGTGTTGGTTTAATATTAAGAGATAATATAGTTACTTTTGCTGTTAGTATAGTTGCTTTTGTATTAGGTCGTAATAAAATACCGATAGTAACTATAGTTATCATTTTTCTTTGCCTTTCACTCTTGCATAACGGCAAAGACGGGATGCGAGCAAAATATTGGTTTGGCAACCAAGGAAGATTGGTGCAACCTTGGGAATATCCTGCGTGGTATAGCGAATGGATCGGTTATTCATTTGACTTCTTTAAAGCTGATAAAACACATGAAAAAAACAAAGAAAAATCTTCTTCATTAGAAAGATCTAGTGTAATCCATATGCTACTACTTGCTCAGAAAAAAACACCAACTGAGTTACCTTATTTATATGGAAAAACCTACTCAATTCTTCCTCAACTGATAATTCCTCGGTTTTTAAATTCAAATAAAATTCGGAGTCACGAAGGAACTCACATATTAAGTATTTACTATGGTCTTCAGACTGAAAAAGCAACTTTAAGAACTACTATTGCTTGGGGTTTGGTAGCCGAATCTTATGCAAATTTTGGGCTTTTAGGTTGTGCAGGAGTGGGAATTATTGTAGGGGCAGCCTTGGGACAGGCTACTCGTTGGAGTCTAAACACCCCCTTCCTCTCTGCTCGTACTCTTTTTAATATCCTTTTAGTAAGTTTTGCTTCCCAGACTGAATGGACGGCTGGTGTTTACGTTGCAGCCTTATTTCAGTCAAGCATGACTTTAGTTGGAATTAATTTCGTATTTATGGAAGTTTATCGTTTGAAAGAGTTTTCATATATTAATTCAGAGAATCACCTGAGTTCTGCCAAGCAGCAAAACTTATAAAAACTAATTAAGTTTATGAAAAAACTGGCGATTATTACATCTCATCCTATTCAGTACTATGCTCCGTGGTTTCGCTACCTGGCTACTGAAAACGCTTTTTTGAGCAAAGTTTTTTATCTGTGGAATTTTGGTGTAAGCGAACAGGTAGACGTAGGTTTTAAACAATCCATCCAATGGGATATCCCCTTGTTAACCGGGTACGATTACGAATTTGTACCCAATGTGAGTTCTAATCCTGGTACTCACCACTTTTGGGGATTACAAAATCCATCTTTGTTGAAACAAGTTAACCTTTACAACCCGGATGCTGTACTCTTGATGATTTATAACTATGCCAGTATTTACGATTTTCTCTGGCGCTGGAATTGTAACAAAGCACCGCTACTGTTTCGGGGTGACTCTCATAGGCTTTTGCCTCACACTAGTGCTAAGGCATGGCTTCGTAGGACGTTGATTTCCTTAATTTATCGACGCTTTTCAGCCTGTCTCTATGTTGGTAAAGCCAATTATGATTACTTTTGTCAGCATGGTGTTTCACCTCAAAAGCTATTTTTCTCTCCTCATGCCGTAGATAACGATCGCTTCTTTTTTCAAGCTGACAAAGCTACTCACGAGGCTACTTTATGGAAGCAAGAATTAGGAATTCCTGAAAAGCATTCGGTTATCTTATTTGCTGGAAAATTTGAGGAAAAAAAGCGACCACTTGATTTACTCCAAGCGTTTTTACAAGCTAACCTCTCTCAAGTATCGCTCCTTTTTGTAGGAGCCGGAGACTTAGAAGACGAACTACGCTTGCAAGCCGCAAATTATTCCCACGTTTACTTTGCTCCTTTTCAAAACCAAACGCAAATGCCGCGCACTTATGCCGCAGCGGATTTAGTTGTTTTACCCAGCTACGGTTCCTGGGAAACCTGGGGATTGGTAATTAATGAAGCAATGTGTATGTCTCGCGCTGCGATCGCCAGTACTCACGTTGGCTGTGCTCAAGACTTAATACATCCCTACAGAAATGGACTGATTTTTCCGGCTGGTGATGTCTCGAAACTTGCCGCTTGTCTGAAAGATACTTTCAACAGAAGAGAGCAATTACAGAGTTGGGGAAAAGAGAGCCGTAAAATCGTAACTCATTATAGCTATGAGCAAGCCACTCAAGGACTCAAACAAGCTTTAAAATCTCTGGAGATTTTGAATTAATAAGTAAGTCACTTCCTAAAAAATAGATCTTTTAATAAATAGGAAATTCGATTTTCAAAGTCTCAATATAGGGTAGTAAAAATGGACTGAGGCAAGAGACACCATGAACGCGAGTACACAACTCGCAACATTAAAGTCTCTTTCTCCTACTCCCAACTCCCGACTCCCAACTCCCGACTCCCAACTCCCGACTCCCGACTCCCAACTCCCGACTCCCGACTCCCAACTCCCGACTCCCAACTCCCGACTCCCAACTCCCGACTCCCGACTTTCAATACAAGTCTATTAGAGAAATTTCAGCAGTAATTACTTTTCATGCCACCCATGACCAACTCGCAAAATACTATCCAATTATGGGTTCCTAATTTATTTAATTTCAAAGGAGGAATACAAGTTTACTCGGCTTTTTTGCTGGAAGCTCTACAAAGTGTTGAGCCTAAGATAAATACCGAAATATTATTAAAACATGATACTCATTTACCTGTAGATTTATCAGGCTCATCTAATGCCCGTTTTTATTTTTCAGGAGCTTGGCCTCTTTCCTTACGTACTCCTGCTTTTGCAGCTCAAATTCTAGGACGAGGACTCTGGCAACGTCCTCAATTAGTCATAACCACTCATCTTAACTTTACAGTTGCAGCCTATTGGCTTAAACAAATAGCTGGTATTCCCTACTGGACAGTCGCTCACGGTATAGAAGCTTGGGATATTCACCGTCCAGACTTGCAAACGGCTCTGCATCACGCCGATCGCATTTTATCGGTTAGTGGCTACACTCGCGATCGCCTGCTCACAGAACAAAACCTTGACCCCAACAAAATTTCACTGTTGCCCAATACGTTTGATGCCCATCGATTTCAGATAGCTCCTAAGCCAACGTACCTACTAGAACGCTATAACTTAACACTCAAGCAGCCAATTATTTTAACAGTGTCCCGATTATCGAGCATTGAGCGGTATAAGGGATACGATCGCATTCTTCAAGCACTTCCCCAAATCCGTCAGGTTATCCCCAATATCCACTACATACTGGTTGGCAAAGGAGATGATCGACCTCGAATTGAACAACTCATTGCTCAGCTACAGCTACAAGAATGCGTGACGCTAGCTGGCTTTATTCCTGACGATGAACTTGGTGACTACTACAACCTCTGTGATGTTTTCGCCATGCCCAGTAAACGAGAGGGTTTCGGCATAGTTTACCTGGAAGCCTTAGCTTGTGGCAAGCCAGCACTAGGAGGCAATCAGGATGGAGCGATAGACGCGCTTTGTCATGGGGAACTTGGGGCTTTAGTTGACCCGAATGATACAAATGCGATCGCTCAAACGCTGATTGAGCTTTTACAAGGTACTTACCCAAATCCACTTTTCTACCAACCGGAAGCCCTACGTCAAAAAGCGATCGATACCTTTGGCTTCGATTGCTTTAAGCAAACCCTGATCGATTACTTGAAGCCCTACCTGTCCACCTAATTCCAGGAAATTCATTATTCAACATGTGTGGTATTGCTGGAATCCTAACTAACGGTTGCGATCGAGACCATCTCGAAACCTTAATCGAGCGAATGCAAAGCGCCCTGCGTCATCGTGGACCAGACGATCGGGGCATTTATATTTCCCCAGATCGGCAAGCTGCGATCGCTCATACCCGTCTTTCCATTCTCGACCTCTCTCCAGCAGGTCATCAGCCCATGTCCACGACTGACGGGCGCTACTGGATTACCTTCAACGGCGAAATTTATAACTTCCGCCAATTGCGCTCCAAGCTGATTTCCCAAGGAGAACAATTTCAGTCTCAAACCGATACCGAAGTCATCCTCAAACTTTACCAGCACTATGGTACAGACTGCGTGAAGCAATTGCGGGGAATGTTTGCTTTTGCGATTTGGGATGACCTAGAAAAGAGCTGCTTTTTAGCCCGTGACCCATTAGGCATCAAACCCCTCTACTACTGGCAACACGGTTCAACCGTCGTGTTCGCCTCAGAACTCAGAGCAATTCTTGCCTCCAAATTGCCGACTCTTAGCCTAAATATGGAGGGGTTGTACGGCTACCTCATCAATGGTTCGGTACCAGAACCGCACACATTAATTGAGGGAATTCACTGTTTAGAAGCGGCTCATTCGTTGTATTGGAAATCTAGTAAGCTGACTCAGCAGCAGTATTGGCAAATTAACTTTGGTACAGAAATAACTTCATTACCAGAAGCTAAGGAAAAAGTCCGTGCTGCCCTCATCGACTCCATTGAGCATCACTTTGTTAGTGATGTGCCAGTGGGTATATTCTTAAGTGGCGGCATTGACTCAACAGCCGTTCTTGCCTTAGCCCGTCAAACCCAAAAGGGTGAGCTACGCACCTACTCAATTGCGTTTGAAGAGACCCAGTGGAATGAAGGAGAAATTGCCCGGAACGTTGCTAAAGAATTTAACACCGACCATCGAGAATATAAAGTTACTGCATCCTTAGGTCGAGAGTTATTTCCTCAATTTTTAGAAGCCATCGATCAGCCAAC
The DNA here is from genome assembly GCA_031970155.1 of Coleofasciculaceae cyanobacterium CTOTU46601. Taxonomy (GTDB): domain Bacteria; phylum Cyanobacteriota; class Cyanobacteriia; order Cyanobacteriales; family Coleofasciculaceae; genus DALYIW01. The sequence continues at coordinate 27,287 of DALYIW010000054.1, forward strand.
AATTGATGGCTTCAATACATTCTGTGTCTCTCAGATTGCTCACAACGACGGTACAAAAGTTGTCCTTTCTGGCTTAGGGGGAGATGAGTTATTTGGAGGATACCAGTCGTTTCAAAAAGTCCCGCAAATGGTGCTATGGAGTCAGCAGCTTGAGGTATTTCACCCGATTAGGAGTGGTGTTGGGATGGCATTAGCCCATTGGGGAACATCCCCACAGATGAGGCGCGTGGGTGACTTTTTGCAGCAAACGCCTAATTCGGCTGCTGCTTACCGCAGTTTGCGAGGTATTTTCTCTCACTCAGAAGCTTGCGCGATTGCTCAGCACTATCTCCGAGATCGAGCGTTACCCATGCTCAATAGGCAAAGTCCATTCTCGAATTTACCCTCTCTGGAAGACGAAGTGAGTTTGTTAGAAATCAGTTGCTACATGCGTAATCAGCTACAACGAGATAGTGATGTCATGAGCATGGCTTGGGGTTTAGAGCTACGGGTTCCGTTTGTCGATCGCGCTTTAATTGAAGCGATCGCCTCAATTAAGAGCAACATTCGCCTCGCCCCTAAAAAGCAGCTGTTGATTCAAGCCGTTCCTGAGTTACCCAGTTTAGTAACCAACCGTCCAAAACAGGGATTTTCCTTTCCATTTCAACAATGGTTAACAACAGAATGGCACGACTATTTCCGTCAAATTGATTGCCCCAAAGATATATCCTTAAAGGCTTGGTATCGTCGCTGGAGTCTAGCAATTCTTCAATATTGGTGGCAGCAAGTCAGTGGGAAGGATGCTACCAACTAGTAGAATTGAAAGAGCCATTACCCCATTGCAACGTATGCTAAGAACTGTCGAAGGCGTTTATCAAAATGGGCAAATCGAGCTAACTGAGCTACCCCAGAACATCAGCGATACTCCTTCGGAGTCGCTTCGCTAACGCGCCCAGGTTCTCGTCACCTTTCTTGAACCGGGCAAAGTCGATTCAACCAAACTGCGCCAACTAATCGATCAACTTGAGACAATCGCAGGTATCCAGCAAGGCTTCGAGGAGCTAGAGCGCGGGCAAACTCGCCCCATCGCAGATTTTGCCCAAGAAATGCAGCAGAAATATGACATTTCAGGTTGAAATTACTCCTGTCGCAGAAGCTCAAATTGAGCAAGCCTACTGCTGGTATCGAGAACGAAATCCTGAATTTGCTGATAGCTGGTTTCGAGGATTGATGAATGCAATCTCAACCCTCCAAGAAAAACCTCAGCGCTGTACCTTAGCCGTTGAACACAAGATTTTTCCTGAAGAAGTTCGACAGCTACTTTAAGGAAAATCTAAAAATATATACCGAGTGCTGTTTACCATTCGAGATACTACGGTTTACGTGTTGTATGTGCGCCATAGTGCCCAAGCGCCGCTGACTGTAGAAGATGAAATGTGAACTACCCACACCGCTCTAACGAGTCGGTGTGGGCTTCTAGCTTCATAGCCCGTTGCCCTTTCACCTTGCGGTTATCCGGTCTTACACAGGCTCCACCAGCAGGAACGGGGTTCCCTCCGTCCATAGTTAATATCCGAATGCCTTCTGTTCTGATGTTCAATGCTGCGTTGATGTCGCGGTCATGATGAGTGCCACAAGACGGGCAATCCCACTCTCTGATATCGAGCGGCAACTCATCCATGACATGACCGCAGCACGAACACTTCTTAGAACTGGGGAAAAATCTATCAATTTCTACAAAAGAGCCTTCCTTGCGTTCTAGTTTGTATGCAAGGAAATTGACAAACATTCCCCAACCGACATCGGATATTGCTTTAGATAGCTTGCGGTTCCGTACCATACCCTTGACGTTGAGATTCTCTACAACGATGACTTGGCTTTCATCTACCAGTTTTCTGCTTAGTTTATGCAAGAAATCTTGGCGGGTGTTCGATACTCGTTCGTGAACCTTAGCTACAAATTTTCTGTACCTTTCTCTGGTTTTACTCCCCTTAGTTTTACGTGCAAGCTTCTTTTGTTTTCTAGCAAGATTCTTCTCGTGACGCTGATCGGTTTTAGGATTAGCGTACTTGGTGACTTGCTCTCCATTATGAACAATGGCAAAATCTTTCAGTCCCAAGTCTAGCCCTAGAGTTTTGTCTCCAGTACAGTCGAATTCATTGCCCTCTACCTCGCACAAGATAGAAGCAAAATACTTGTCTGATGGAGTCTTGCTGATTGTTACCGTCTTGATTGTTCCAATAATTTCACGGTGAAATACAGCTTTGAGTTCACCAATCTTGGGGACAACAAGTTTATCCCCGCTAACAGTGACATTCTGAGGATACTGGATTGACTGTTTGCCTTGCTTTGACTTGAATCTAGGAAACTTGGCTCTACCCTGAAAGAAGTTCGTATAAGCTTTATTGAGATTGATAGCTACGCACTGCAATACAGCGGAATAGCAATCCTCTTTCAACCAAGGAAACTCTTTCTTCAGTTGAGGCAACATCCTCTTGTAAGTTGCCATTTTTAAAGTCTTTCCAGTTTCTTGATAGTGCTGAATGCAAGCATTTAAGGCAAAGTTCCAGTACCATCTAGCACAGCCGAACGACCTTGATAGAATTAATTCCTGTTCTTGTGTTGGATACAGCCGTACCTTAACCGCCTCCAGCACTTTAATCACCCCTTTACTATCAGTGTTATTGTTTCACGATACACTGACTATTCTTAAGCAGTATATTGAAAATCAAGACCGACCCGAAAGTTAGCGGGATTGGTCAACTGGAGTACCTCCGTTGACCCGCGATTCATGAGGTAGGCGATGCCGGAACCACTTCCGGCATTTAAGCCTACCATCCCACGCTGCCCTACCGGGTCAGACGTGGGGCTTCTCGCGAATTCAGCTAAAAGATGCGTCTATTACTCTCCATAAAGTTTTCCTGATTGCCAAGATAGGTTCTGTAGAAATGAGTAGTGCAGCTATGTTCAGTAGCTGGTACATGGAGTGTTAACCTCTGCTGGTATTCCCTTGATTTCTTGCAACGAAGTTCCATCTCCTTCTGTTTCGCCTCCAAAAACGGCTGTCAATCAGCCACAGGTTTGCCATGTCGTAGCCAGCATCAACGAACGCATAGGGGGACCTGCTCTCTCGGTTACAAGCTTGGCTGAAACCCTTTCTCAACAAGGGATAATTTCTCATTTATTGACTCTTGATTACCAACAACTTGGTAAGCAAGTAGCAGCAGAAGGAATAACGTTACACAGTTATCCAGCAACTCCAATTGCTAGATATCTTCGAGGGTTTCACCCGAAAGCTAGCCGTGCCCTTGGGCAATTAGCCTCCACCGAATTGAATCTAATTCACAATCACGGCTTGTGGATGTTTCCCAATCTTTATGCCCGTCAAGCCGCCGTAGAAAATCATCTGCCGTTGCTGATTTCTCCCAGAGGAATGCTGGAGTCTTGGTCTTTAAAGCGTAGTCGAATCAAGAAGTGGCTGGCCTGGATTTTATACGAACAGAAAAATCTCAAGAGTGCCGCTGCTTTTCATGCTACTTCTGTTGAAGAAGCTAGTTCTATTCGTCATCTTGGCTTTCAGCAACCGATTGCTCTGATTCCTAATGGTGTCTATGTTCCTGACTTGAGTAAGCAACCTGGTAGAGATGTATTAACCCAATCATTTCCCGAACTTTCTTCAAAAAAGTGGCTGCTGTTTTTGTCCAGAATTCATCCCAAAAAAGGATTAGATAACTTACTACAAGTTTGGCAAAAACTATCGGCTCAGTTCACCGACTGGCATCTCCTGATTGCTGGGCCAGATTTGATTGGTTACCAAGCTGAACTAGAGTCGCTGACATCCGAGTTGTCCTTAACCGAACGAGTTACGTTTACGGGAATGCTGACTGGGGAAAAAAAGAAAGCAGCTTTGGGCAATGCGGATTTATTTGTTTTACCCACCCATTCAGAAAACTTTGGCATAGCCGTGGCAGAAGCTTTAGCCTATGCAGTTCCTGCCATAACTACTAAGGGTGCTCCCTGGCAAGAGTTATCCACCTACGAGTGCGGCTGGTGGATCGAGAATAACCAGCAGGCGTTGGCGTCTGCTTTAGCTGAAGGGATGGAGTTATCGTCTCAAGAACGTCAAGCAATGGGGTTGAGAGGGCGAAATCTAGTAGAAACGAAATATTCTTGGGATGCGATCGCTCAAGATATGTCTAGTGTTTATCGCTGGATTCTTGGCGGCGGTGAATCTCCTGGTTGTGTTCTGTTGGATGTGTCTCACAAAAGAGGCTAACGTGAAAATTTCTATCGTTACTGGTCCTTGGCTTCCGGTTCCTCCCTTGCAGGGAGGGGCAGTACCCCGTCTTTGGCAAGGTTTGGCAGAAGAATTTGCGGCTACTGGTCACCAGGTAACTATCTTAAGCCGCTCCTACCCAGGTCAGCCTCAGCAAGAGACTCTCAATGGTGTGAGGTATGTCAGACACATCGGCTTTCCCCAAAGTCGCTCAATTGCACAGGATTTGCTCAAAGACTTGGTTTATGCGCTGGCAATGATTCCAGTTCTGCCCCGCGCTGATATCTTGGTTATTAATGATTTCTGGCTGCCTGTCTTCGCCTCGGCACTACGATCTAATGCTGGTCAGATTGTGATTAATGCCAATCGATTTCCTAAGGGGCAATATTACCTATACGCAGGTGCAACTCGCATTGCTGCGAGCCATACAAGAAGCGATCGCACAGCAGTGCCCAACTGCTACTTCTCGAATTCGGGTGATGCCCAATCCCATCGATACCCGCGTATTTTCCCCACCGATTTCTCCTCGTCCTGTGAGGGAAAACAAAATTATTTTATACGTAGGCAGGATACATCCAGAAAAGGGAATCCACCTATTGTTGGATGCTTTTGCTATCTTGTCCAAGCAACTTCCTCAGGTAAAGTTACGAATTTTGGGACCCGTTAAAGAGAGTCAAGGCGGGGGTGGTGAAGACTATCTACATACTTTACACTCCAAAGCTCAAGGGTTATCTGTTGAGTTTTCCCCAGCCATTTTTGACCTCCACAAATTAGCTGACGCTTACCGTGATGCCGATTTGTTTTGCTATCCCTCATTAGCTGAGAAGGGAGAGTCTTTTGGAGTCGCCCCCCTAGAAGCCATGGCTACTGGTCTTGTTCCGGTGGTTTCAGATTTAGCTTGTTTTAGAGATTTTATTGAAGAGGATAAAACGGGATATTTCTTTGAACACCGTAGCCCAGATGCTGCCAAAAATCTTTCTACTACCTTAGCTTCAGCAATACTGAATTGGGAACCCACTTGTCAAATGGGACTCAAAGCGGCTCAAACTGCCTTGTCATATAGCTATGAACAAGTAGCTGGTCTCTATCTAGCTGATTTTGAAGAGGTATTGAGCAGTAAATCATCGAGTAAAACCAGCTTGGTTAAAGAATATTAGCCAGTGCAAATCTAATCTGAAAATAGGGAGTAGGGAGTAGGGGAAGAAATATTTCATTCTTATAACTTAAGCAATTTTCCTGATTTATAAATCCCTGTCTGTATCAAGTGTTAGGTTCTGTTGCAGATACTAGATAACCATGCTTGAAAAAGTCACCCCTTTAATTCTGACCTACAACGAAACCCCTAATATTGAGCGCTGTCTGAAACAGCTGACTTGGGCTAAGAGGATTGTAGTCGTTGATAGTTACAGCACGGATAAAACTCTAGATATTTTGCAAATCTATCCTAAAGTAGAGGTATTTCAGCGGGAATTTGATACCCACGCCAATCAATGGAACTACGGTTTACAGCAAGTAGAGACAGAGTGGGTACTTTCTCTGGATGCTGACTACACAGTCACCGATGAATTAATTGCTGAAATTGAGGCTTTAGCAAAAGATTCGTTAGTAGATGGGTACTTTGTTGGGTTTAAGTATTGTGTTTTTGGCAAGCCACTTCGCGGCACATTGCTGCCACCTCGCGAAGCCCTATTTAGACGAGAAAAAGCGGTTTATTTTGATGATGGGCATACACAAAAACTGCTTGTAAATGGAAAGTCTAGTATGCTTTCTTCCTATATTCATCATGATGACCGCAAGCCTCTGAGCCGATGGCTGTGGGCGCAAGACCGATACATGATAATTGAGGCAAAGAAGTTACTAGAGACGCCGGATAGTGAGCTGAGTTTTGGCGATCGCCTCCGCAAGCAAAAAATCCTGGCTCCTTTTGTCATCCTGTTCTATTGCTTAATTCTCAAGGGCGGAATCCTGGATGGCTGGGCGGGCTGGTATTATGCTTTTCAACGGATTATGGCTGAAATCCTGTTAGCGATTCGTCTTACAGAAAAGGAAAAGCTCTCAGCGAATGATTGCTGATTAAGAAGAGGGAGCAAGTTACAGTAGGGTATAAGTCATCCCATGTAATGGGAGTCGTGGGATGCGAGGGTTGTTGGTTGGCGAGTTATCAGGATGAGCGAGTATTCTTAACAAACAACCAATAACAAATAACCAACAACACAGTACATTGATGAATAGTCTCCATCGTCAGCGCTGGCGATATCGTTTTTTGGGATTGATCAGCTGTGTTCTGATGCTGCTACTGTTAAGCTTTATTCCGGTGCGTCTCGCGATCGCCTACGACAGGACTCCCCATCCTCAAGCTATCCTCACCCTTGGTGGTGGTGTGGAACGAGAAACATTCACCGCCCAATTTGCCACAACCAATCCCTCATTAGAAATCTGGGTTTCTTCAGGCTTACCCCGTGAGAAAGCCATAGCAATTTTTAAAGCTGCTGGCATCTCAGACGCACGGGTACGTCTCGACTATCGTGCGCTGGATACGGTCACCAACTTTACCACGCTAGTCGCTGACTTCAAAAGTCGGAACATTGAGCACCTGTATTTGATTACCTCAGATTTTCACATGCCTAGGGCAAAAGCGATCGCTACTATCGTTCTCGGTAGCCATGGTATTGCCTTCACCCCCGTTTCCATCCCGTCCAATCAGCCCGCTGAATCTAAGCTCCGCATTCTCCGTGATAGCGGTCGTGCCCTACTCTGGATTATTATGGGTCGCACTGGTGCCAGCTTTCATCCTAATCGGTAGCTGACTTGCACAAGCGTAAGACAGAGGTGTTTATATATTGGGCAAGTGCAATAAGTCATTACCAGTTCAAGCCCAATTTCTTTTTCCTTGGAAGAAATAGCCGTTGCTTCTGGTAGGTAAGCATTCAACGCCAAGCTATCAGAGATTGTAGTATGGTCAATGAAGCTTGCAGAGTTAACTGAAGTTGATGTGGGAATGCAAATTGAACCATACGACCCTCGACACCTTGATGCTGTTATTCGTCTTTCGCTTCGGGCATGGACTCCGGTCTTTGATTCGATTCAGAATGCGATGAATGCTGAAGTGTACCAGGCGTTCTATCCCAATCATTGGCGCGTGAGTCAGCAAAAAGCTGTCGAGGATGTCTGTGCTGCGGAAGACACGAATGT
>DALYIW010000054.1:34743-35110 GCA_031970155.1 Coleofasciculaceae cyanobacterium CTOTU46601
CGATTCAGGTTCTACTGTGGCCTTTGTAGCTGTGAAACTACACTCAGAGGACAGCATGGGTGAAATCTACATGGTTGCTGTCGATCCAGACTTTCAAGGTCACGGCATTGGTAGTGCTCTGATAGAATTCGCTCTGGCTTGGATGAAAGATGCTGGGATGTCTATTGCTATGGTTGAGACTGGAGGCGATCCGGGTCATGCCCCAGCCCGTCACACCTATGAAAAGGTAGGTTTCGGGCTATTCCCAGTTGCCAGATACTTCAAGAAGCTCTAAGTGCAAATGTGTTGATTTCGCGATCGCATTGTATCCTTCAACTTAATGCGATCTTCAATTTTTTACATGCCTAGGGCAAAAGCGATCGCGACC
>DALYIW010000055.1:0-18416 GCA_031970155.1 Coleofasciculaceae cyanobacterium CTOTU46601
CATAAGCCACTTTTTCATCCGCATTGATCACCACAACTGATTCAGTATTCGGCTTCACAATCGAGCGTACCGCGTTTTCAAGATTTTGCAGCTTAATCAACTTACGGTTGAGAGCAATCTGTCCATTGGCGCTAATCGTCACATTAATTTGAGTTTGGCGCAGAGGTTGTGTTGTTTCTGCTGTGGGTAAATTGACAGGTAGCCCTTCTGAGCGTGTTAAATACAGTGTTGAAACGATAAAAAATACGAGGATTGAGAAGATCACATCAATCATCGGCACAATGTTGATTTGGAAAGGAGTCTCTTGCTCATCAGAAGAAATACGCATTGTAATTAGTTCTCCAAAACGTTGCTTTGTCTTCTAGATTTTAAACTTACTCATTTGAAAATAGGAGTCAATAATCAGAAAACAAAAGTTAAGAGAGCAAGTTTCATCTATGAAAAAAGAAAGTATATTTTTTCCTACTCTCTACTTTCAATACAGCCATCTACGCACGGCGCGTATGAACATTGGATGAAAATTTCTCTTTTCCTACTCCCTACTCCCTACTCCCTACTCCCTATTTTCATAGGAACTCTGATTTAAACAAAAGCTGCCCAGCTGCTAGAACTGGGCTTTCAGACATATAGCAAATTTTGTGAGCTGATAATTATCACTGTCCTTTTAAGGGACTGACTTCCAGACTACCGTTCGGCTTAAACACCACTTGAAACTGAGCCAGAGGTTTTTGGGTGAATACTCCTTTATTTTCTTTACTTAAACCCGCTGCTTCTGGCTTCAGTAGACTATTAAGAGGAGTTTGTTTAACGTAATCAAAAGCCGCTTGATTTTTAGCCTGATAGTCGGCAATCACACCCTCTTCGTTGACAGCAACTCGGTACTCTAAGTCACTGGAGAAATTAGGAGTTGTACTCCAAGCTTGGCGAATTTGTTCATAAAGTTTATCCTTCAAACCTTGAAGTACAGTAGCGTCAGTAATTTCTGGGCCTAAGGTGGGTTTACCTGTGTACCCGCGCCAGGGGCTGACTTCCAGAACGCCTTTGGGCTTGAATACTATCCGGAACTGAGCCACGGGCTCAGTGGCGACAACACTGCCTGTAGTAGGGAGGTAGAGCAATTCAGGCAAGGGAGTTTGCTGTCTGGCATCGATAGGTGTTTTACCGACTTCCTTGTAGCCGACAATTGCCCCGTCATTGCCAACAGCGAGACGATACTCTAACTTCTGATTCACACTGTCCTGGGTTTTCCAACTGTGATTAATTTTGTTGTAAAGCAATCGTTGCAAAAACCCCAGCTGTGTTGGATCGTTAATCTCTGGGGCTTGTGTCAAAACCTTTTCCAGTTCCGTATCTGAAATTGGCGTTGATGTAGGCGTGGGCGTCCCTGTTGGCTGACTGGTGTTGTTGTCGTTTTTGGCAGTCGTCTCAGTAGGACTAGGTTCTATTGCTGCTGGTTTACGCACTTGTGGGACAGGGACTAGGAAAAATGCGATCGCCGATAGCGCTAAAGTAGATAGTCCCAAAGCGGCTGGTGCTGCACGCTTGGCTATGGGTTGATCAGCTTTGCGATAACGCCTGGAAACTGGCTCTAGCGTGACACTTAAGTCAGGTAGCGTTCGCCGATCAGCCAGAAACTGGTCGATCGCCTCCACCAAATCAAACAACTGCACTGTTGTCAAATCCATCTGTACCGTTACTCCCTGTCGGTTCGCGGCATAAGATGATGTTGAATTAGCTGCCATCTCCAAACCAAAACCAGCTGGGATAGCCTCAGCTACTGGCAGCACTATCAATCGGTGCAAGTTTTTATCCTTAAGTTTGTGCAACTGCACCAAATCAGGTTTATCTCCATGCGGTTTTGGGTGAGGCACCTGACTTAAAAATTCTTGAGCATACCGACTAACAGACCTCACAAGACTTTCAAAAAAGTCACGTCCACCACTCAGGTATTGCTCCTGACCAACGAAACGGCATTCCGCATTGACCAGCATCGTCATCAAGGGTCGAGTATCTAGCTGACCTCCCACAGCCGTGGTACTGTCACTCAAACCCTCTAGGATTAGCGTACAGTTCGGCAAATGGTACTGCCGTTGAATCGTCATGACACTTCTCCATCAAATAAACTAATCCAAAATCGCTGTACTCCAGATGTTCCTGTACAGAACAGCAGCTGACTCAACAGTGAGAGTGCTAGCTCATTCAACTTGTCATCAGAACTATAGATAGCAACTTTTGCTCGTCGCGGATTCATTCGGCTTCGGAAATGGGCGCGGAACCGTTCTAGATACTCAGATAAGCGAAAATGGTTTTCTAGTGGCACCTGCTTCTCATTGAGTTGTTGATAAGCCAAGAGCATCTGCCGGATTAAGACGGTCATTCTCCGTGCCATATGACTGGCTATTACCACTAATGCCTTAGCTTCCTCTAGAGCTAGAGGATTTCGACTATAAGAGCGCCGCAAGGGATTACTACAGCGCAGACGCCACAAGACAACGCGATTTTTAATAATATCTTGGAGTTCCAGCTCCTTGGCGGCAAATAGCATAGCTTCAGAGCCTCCCAGTTCTAGAGCTTCAATCGCCAGTAGAATCAGGTCAATCTGCTGCCGAGTTCGTGGCGGGCACCCTCGCTCTAAAATTGGTGGGTCAGGTAGACTATCTAAAATCAGGGGATTAGACTGGGCAGGTGGACTGTTTGTCGGCATTACGCTCACAGAAAGATTCATTCCAACTAGCGATTGTAGGTGAACTGGTTTTTATAAAAGTAGTTTCAAGCAAATTACTGCTGTAGACTAGCTGACTTCTTACATTGGTATTTGTGCCCAGTTTCTGACACGGCTGAATGTATGTGATGATCTCACATTCCGAGGCTATCATTAATGCTCAATAGGCTCACCGCAAAGGGTAACCTCTAGGAGATGGATCCGACAACCGTCTTCGGTAAGGCAGCAATTTATAGTACTTCCTTTTTTTCTTGACTTGTGCCCTGAATTCAGGACACTCTTGGGATGTCTCACTTTCAGCCTTCTAGTGTAGGATTTTGCAGAGGTCGAGTGGCAAATAACCTGGGATAATTCTCCTGTGCGATCGCGTTGCACTGCTGCAAGTCGATCGTGTCACAGATACCAGATTAAACTGCAAGCGAAAGTGAGTGTCACCTACTGATGGATTTAAAGTCTCTGATTCGCGATATCCCTGACTTCCCTAAACCAGGAATTTTATTTCGGGATATCACCACGTTACTGCGTCACCCAGAAGGTCTGCGCTACACAATCGATACGCTAGTCCAAAAGTGTAGAGAAGCAGGACTCTCTGCTGATTATGTGGTAGGTATGGAGTCTCGTGGATTTATTATCGGTCCGCCCGTGGCTTACCAACTAGGAGCTGGTTTTATTCCTGTGCGTAAACCAGGCAAGCTACCAGCCGCTGTACACACGGTTGAGTATGAACTCGAATACGGCATGGATTCCCTGGAAGTCCATCAAGATGCTTTTCATCCTGGTAGTCGGGTTTTGATTGTAGATGATTTGATGGCTACGGGCGGAACCGCAGCCGCTACGGCAAAGCTGCTACAACAAATTGGATGCGAACTTGTGGGATTCGGGTTTATCATCGAGCTACGGGATTTGGCTGGTCGTCAGAAATTACCTGAGGCACCAGTTATCACCTTAGTTGAGTACTAGTTAAGAATTGTTAGCTGTTGGTAATGAACAAACAACCAACAACCAACAACAAAAGACAAATGGGATAAGTATGACTTCTTCTACTAGGGATTCGTCAGTTCAAAATGCATTGAATGCCACTCTTAATTGGCTGAAAATGCTAGTCGCGAATGAAACTTTTCTCTACGTGATGAAGCGCCTGTTACAAGGGCTTTTAACCTTGTTTTTGGCATCTATCCTGAGTTTTGTGATTATTCAGCTAGCACCAGGAGATTATCTAGACACTCTGAGGCAGAATCCTAAAATTTCACCGGAAACTATCGAAGATTACCGGAAGCGATTTGGTTTAGATCAGCCTGCTCTGGTGCAGTATTGGCGTTGGTTGGTGCAAGTGGTGACTCGGCTTGATTTTGGCACGAGTTTTGTTTACTCTCGCTCTGTGTCGTCTTTGTTGTGGGAACGAATACCCGCAACGTTACTGATGGCGATCGCATCGTTTATTTTTACTTGGGCGATCGCGATTCCCCTAGGTATTGTTGCTGCCGTCAATCAAAATCGAGCCTTCGATCGCTTTCTCCAAGTCATTAGCTACGCAGGCCAAGGTTTTCCCAGCTTCATCACCGCCTTACTCCTGCTCATCTTCGCTCAAAACACTTCCCCCTTTTTTCCCGTAGGAGGTATGACTAGCATCAATCACGAGGATTTATCTGGGATTGGCAAAGTTTTGGATATTGGCTGGCACCTGATTTTACCGACAATTGCCCTCACCATCACTAGCTTTGCTGGTCTACAGCGAATTACCCGAGGAGAAATGCTAGATGTACTGCGTCAAGACTACATCCAGACAGCTCGCGCCAAAGGACTTCCAGAAAACCGAGTCATTTACGTCCATGCTCTTCGCAATGCCATCAATCCCCTAGTAACACTACTAGGATTTGAGTTTGCCAGCTTGTTGAGCGGTGCGTTTATTGCTGAATATTTCTTCAATTGGCCTGGATTAGGGCGTCTGATTTTGTCAGCAGTAAATGCCAAAGACTTGTATCTAGTCATGGCAAGCTTAATGATGGGGGCATTCATGCTGATCGTCGGTAACTTGTTAGCCGACTTACTGCTCAAAGCCGTCGATCCCCGGATTCGTCTGGAAGATCTGAAATAGCTGTTAGCACTTATTTCCTGCAATGTTCTCCCAAATCTATTATCTAATTCTTTCTAGAGCTGACGGTCGCTATTTAGTCGCCAAGCCCAATAGTGGCGATGATTCAGTCGGGACAAGCTATCTGTTGATGTTTCGCGAACACTTTGATGCCCTCAGCTATCTTAATACCCACGGCTCTAATATCGCTGACCGCTTTGCTGTAGAGTCAGTCTCTGGAACTCAGTTAAAAAACCTGCTCAAACGCTGGGGGTTCACAGGCGTCGGTATTGTTCAAGACCCATTAGTGCCACAAATCGAGTTTCTAGAACAGGATTGAGCTATTGACAGTGGCACCAGCTGTTACCTTAAACACCCCGAACCGAGGCGTCAGCTGTTGCATACTTATAGAGAAGTAGTATTAAGTTTTGAAAAGTTGGATACAGATCTACCTAGATGTAGATTTGCTAAGATGAAAAATTTGAGTATTTTTAGATCTGAATGGGTTTTAATAAGGAACAAGACCCGAATTTTAGTAAAATCGACGAAATAGGAGAATCTCGATATGAATTCTACTCGCTTTAACCTGTCTGCTCTGTGGCGCTCACTCCGTTTGTTTGTAGCTGCTTGTGTTTGCGTTTTGATGCTAGTCTCTAATGCAACACCTGCCTTCAGTTTCCCCAATCCATTTTCCTCCGATAAAGCCGCACAGTCTAGTAGCCCTACAAAAGGTGAGGACAAGCTTCAAGGCATTGAAGAAGGTGCTCAAAAAACTGCCACTAGAGAGCAAGATCTACTTTCTGGTAAAGAAGTCATCGAAAAATCCAATGAGGCAGGCCTCAATGAAGTTCAGGGAGCTGCTGATATCGACAAGATGAAACGTCCTTCAAATTCCCAAAGTGAATCAGTTGAAGGGATTGTGCAAGAGAAGCTAGAAGAAGCTACAGGCAAAAAGTAAAATACTCTTGAAGTCGAATGGAGCAGAACTTAGGTTTTGCTCTATTTGTGTTTCTGAGGGTACATATCATCAGCTTTGCGATCGCCCTCGTAACTCTAGCTACCAAAGCGGTCAATGAAAATCCCCGATAATACTCTAAAAGTAATGCGTTAGCCTAACCAACCGCCTAGGCTAACGCATTTTTAGTTTGTGAGGGTGCTTAATTAAGCATCACCAAACTTGCTCACGAGGAGTTGAATATCTTAGCGATCGCTTCACTTGTATCCTTCTTAGCCAACTCCCTTACCGATGATACGAGGATAGTACTCGTATGCTGTCTTAGTAGCGGCGAGAAGAGAAGTTTCTGTTTCCCCCCCGGTTACCACCCGAAGGTCCTCTGTCTTCACGAGGCTTTGCCTTATTGACTTTTAGATCGCGCCCCATCCATTCAGCACCATCTAAAGCCTCAATAGCAGCAGCTTCTTCTGCATCTGTACCCATTTCTACAAAACCAAAGCCCCGTAGACGACCTGTTTCACGGTCAACTGGTAGCTGAACCCGCTTTACAGTACCATATTCGGCAAATACGGCATTTAGGTCTTCTTGTGTGACCTCGTAGGATAAATTACCTACATAAATAGACATAGACTTTCTCCAAAATCAAAAGGGAGTGTAGAGATTTAGATTTCGGAGAGAAACCTGTTAAGACTAGAAGCAAAAAGCCTGCTAATGAAAACAAAATTTACAACCGAACCAATTCTCCTCCTCAGGATATCACATTGCCACAAAACTCCTGGAAAAACCGCTATAAAAATTTACAAAAATCCAATTTCAGGTTGTGAAAATCACAAATCTAGAAAGCTGTCATAGTCTAGTATTAATCGAATAAAATCCAATAACAAAGGGTATTAGCAAAATGCCTGTATTAAAACTGCCTGACGGACCGGAAACTCTACCCTGGCAGCAGACATTTCAGTGGCTTACTGACCCCCTGGGATATATGGAGAGCTGCGCTCAACGTTATGGAGATATCTTTACTCTCCGAATAGGTCCAGTTTTTACCCCTCAAGTATTTATTAGCAACCCACAAGTTATTCAGGAGATTTTTAGTACCGATCCAAAGCTGTTGGATTCGGGTGAGGAAGCAGGGATTAAATCGCCTTTAGTGGGGCGGCAATCCATGCTAGCGCTGGCTGGAGAACGTCATCGGAAGCACCGAAAATTGTTGATGCCTTCCTTTCATGGGGAACGGATGCGGGGATATAGTCAACTGGTGCGTGATATTACTGAGGAAGTGACCAAGCGATGGACAATCGGCGAACCCTTTTCAGTCCGTTCATCCATGCAAGCCATCTCCTTCCAGGTGATCTTAAAAGCTGTATTTGGTCTAGAGGAAGGTCCTCGTTACGAAAAACTACAGGCACTTCTGACGGAAATCCTAAATCCACAGATACCTCTGGTGCGAGGTTTGATGATTGTTTTCCCAGCACTGCAACGGGATTTAGGGCTGTGGAGTCCGTGGGGACAGTTCATGGAGAAACTACGGCAAATTGATGAGCTGATTTACGCTGAGATTAGCGATCGCAGAAAAAAACCCGACCCCTCGCGGACTGATATTCTGTCTTTAATGATGTCGGCTCGCGATGAACAGGGGCAGCCGATGACGGATGTGGAATTACGGGATGAGTTGATGACCCTGTTAATAGCAGGTCACGAAACCACCGCAACTTCCTTAGCTTGGGCGTTTTACTGGATTCATCATCTGCCTGAGGTAAGAGAGAAGCTGCTGCAAGAGTTGGATGCTCTTGGTGACAACCCTGATCCAAATGCTATTTTGCGACTTCCCTATTTGAATGCGGTGTATCAAGAAACGCTGCGACTTTACCCAGTGGCGATGTTGGCTTTAAATCGAGTGGTCAAATCACCGCTACAGATTGGAGGTTACCAATTTGAGCCTGGTACTCTGCTGATTCCTTGTATTTATCTGACTCATCATCGGGAAGATTTATATCCACAGTCAAAGCAGTTTAAGCCAGAGCGTTTTCTAGAGCGTCAATTTGGGCCGCATGAGTTTTTGCCCTTTGGAGGCGGCAATCGTACCTGTATTGGCATGGCGTTTGCTCAGTTTGAGATGAAACTGGTTTTAGCGACAGTGTTGTCTCATTGGCAGATGGAACTGGCTGATAGCAAACCAGTGCAACCAGTACGTAAGGGCGCTTTATTGGCACCAGCGGAGGGAGTGCGGATGGTGGTGAAGGGAATGCGTCCTCAAAATCAGCGAATTCTTGAAACTAGCTCTAGTTGAGATTGAAGCATTTCAACCTAAATAATTTCTAGGAAATAAATTATCCAAGGTATGCAGCTAACTCAGACTTTGTAGCTAAATGGTTGGATATTTTGTTCTTTAAAAGTCCTTATTCTGGAATACTTGTGTTTGAAAGACAACTTGATCTGACGGGGTGACCACCCCGTCAGCAACTTGATATCAGTAAAATTATGCAATGTGCAACTTTAAGAAGTGTAAAGTTGGCTCTGTCAACCATTTCCTAGCTTAAAAGCACTGGCTGGTTATTCGTAACCGTGGTAAGTAAAATACGGTTGCAGCTTGTGGCGGATTTCATCATTCTTCCGCTCCACCTCTGGCAATAACTTTAACGGGCGCGGTTCTATTAAGGTGTCATACGCTAAAGTTGACTTCTGTTCCAAACCAAGAAAACCCATAATCTTGTGGATGGTTGCCTCCGGTTGCTTGCAGAGGTCTTCATATTTGACAGATACATAATTGGTCTTCTGCAATGAATCAACATTCTGCAAGAAGTAGGTTGTTGATTGAACGGACTGTTCAGTCACTCGGCGCAATCCCAGGTCAAAGTAAGTTGAATAAAACAGCCGATAGACAAAACGCTGCATAGGGTTTTCAAATATTTGCACGTACTGCTGGGAAAGTAGACTAGTATAAGCATTCCTAGCCGTCAATATAGAGCGTGTCGCTTTCAACTTAGAATTGATAACGTGAATCGGATGTCGGTGAATAAAGATGAACTTAGCTTCTGGAAAAGCGTTCTTGATGTAAATAAAGTGGGGAAAGCACCAAGGGTTCTTGAGCAACAGCGGTTTATCTGGATTTGAGATGAATTGAATCTTTCTACACAACTGTGTAAATAAAGCTAGATTGTCGGTGTTCAGGTGAGACTCATAGCCAGCATTTTTAAGAATGAATCCATACTCTTCCGGCAAATCTGGAGTCACTTCCACGTTATCAATCACCCGATCTTTCATACCTAAAGATTTCAAGAGTTCCTTTAACTCTTGATGAGCATGATTTTCAGTATGATTCACATGGTTAAATAGAATCTCATCATATTTGATGACGTGATACGCTCTGACAAAATTGAAATACTCTGTTGCTACCAATGTTTTGTACAACAAGGTTGTACCCGACCGATGATCTCCCATAATAAAAATCGGGCTAAAATTAACTTCTGGCAGTAAGTTGAGGTAAGATTCATCGGCAATACAATTGATGTCCTTAGATTTCATTTTCTCTATTGTTCCTGAAGAGCTGGCAATCTGTTTATTGCTGTGCTTGAGCTAAGACAGGCTTCCCTGTAGATACAGCCTGTTCGATAATGTCAGCGGCTCGATTAACTCCACCTGCTCGGTGAATGGCTTCTTGTAACCTCAAGGCATTCTGCTTGTAAGAGTCTTGAGTTAACACTCGTTGTATAGAGGCTCGCAGCCTAGGAACACTCAACCGAGATAGGGGCACCAATTCTCCTGCTCCTGTCCAAGCTATACGCGCTGCAATTCCAGGCTGGTCATTAGCAACTGGAATCGCTACCATTGGCACTCCGTTGGTGAGGCATTCCAGAGTAGTATTCATGCCTGCGTGGGTGATGGTAAGTGTTGTTTTTTTGAGCAGTTCCAGTTGAGGTGCATAGCCGACAACTAGAGGCTCTCCGGGCAGTCCTGGCAGGGATTCTGGGCTACCGGAACCACCTAGAGTAATTACCAACTGAGCATCTAAGCCAACACATGCCTCAGCAATAGTTTGGAAAATTTGCTGCTGGCGATTTTGTAAGGTTCCCATAGATGCGTAGATGAGCGGTTGCCCTGTCAATTTTTCATAGGGAAAAGAGACTGCTGGCCGCCCGGTTGAGTCATGATAGGGTCCGGTGAAATGCAAGCAAGGAGGTAAAGTTGTGCGCGGGAATTCAAGTTCAGGAGGCTGTTGACTGACAATTGCCAGTTTGGAAAAAGGATAGGAGTCAACAGGTAATTTCCACTGTCGGCGATACTCCTCCCGCACTTCCCGAATGGGTTTCACGAGGCGATTAAACAGAGAGTTTGCCCCTCGGTTGCGTAGACGCGCCCACCAAGCTGGGTTATAGTTCCAGGTTGTGAAATGAGGAGGAATACTGTCTTCTGGCATCAGCACTACAGCGCTGCATACATGAATGAAGGGAATTGCCAGATATTCTGCAATCGTTCCTCCCGCTGATATCGTTTGATCTACCAGTAATGCTTCTACACCAGCCTCTTTGATAGCTCCTGGGCCATCCCGGAGTAGCACCTCAGTCCACTGTTGGTAAAGAGTTATGGTGTAGCGCAATGCAGCAAGTCCGCTCAGTTTCCCCAGCTGTGCAAACAATTGCGCCATCTTTCCTAGAGGATACTCTGATTGTGCGATCGCCCAAAATTCCAATCCCGCTGCTTCTGTCTTGGCTTGAGCATCAAGCTGTCCGATTAAGGTAACACGATGCCCGCGTTGTTGCAGTGCACGACCTAATGGGAGCATTGTGTTGAGATGACCCGTTTCTGCCGGACAAATAATACCAAAATGTGTCATAAGTCAAGTAAAAGAAGGTTTCAACGTTAAAAAACTTGGTTGTTTCCAGTAGCTTATTACAACGGTTGCATGGCTGTATGTCGTTCTCAATGCAATGGTAGTAGTAAATTGGGTGCATCCGATTGCCAGTAAATCTGTAGTGTGAGCATCTTGCTCACTGCCAGATTTACGTAAGTAAGATGCCCACACTACCTAATAATTTTGCAACATTTGGATGCAGCCGTATAAATTCCTCCTTCTATATCTTTAATGGGTGGCATTGAAATCAACTTATGCAGTTTTAGGTAAAATTCCAGGAGCTAACCCAAAAATTGCTTATGACCAGCTACCAATTCCCAGCAGATTTCATGTGGGGTGCTGCAACGGCCTCTTATCAGATTGAAGGGGCGGTCGATTCAGAGGGGCGCAAACCCAGTGTTTGGGATACTTTCAGCGCTACTCCCGGACGAGTGCTTAACGGTGATACGGGTGCTGTTGCTTGTGACCATTACCATCTTTACGAACAAGATGTGCAACTAATGGCACAACTGGGCATCAAGCATTATCGCTTCAGCATTGCTTGGCCTCGAATTATTCCAGATGGTCGTGGGGCAGTCAATGAACAAGGGGTTGATTTCTATAAGCGCTTGGTTGACTGTCTGCGACATTACGGAATTACCCCCCATGCCACGCTGTTTCATTGGGATTCTCCTCAAGCGCTGGAAGATTTATACGGTTCTTGGCAGAGTCGGGAGATGGCTTCTGACTTTGCTGACTATGTTACTGCTGTTGTGAGTCGATTAGGCGATCGCATCACCAACTGGATGACTATCAACGAAATCCCCTGCTTTACTCACATGGGTTATGACGTTGACAAAGAACCCCCTCATGCCCCTGGCACTCGCCTCACCTCTCGAAAAGCACTCTGGCAAACCTCTCATCATGCTGTACTAGCTCATGGTCTAGGTTGTCAAGCTATCCGTGCTGCCTCCCCGGTTCCTTGTTCTGTGGCACTGGTAGACAATTGTGCCGTGACTGTTCCTATTAACGAGTCACCTACTAATGTGGAAGCGGCAAAAAAAGCGTTTCCTAACTGTCGGGAGAATGGCGGAATCATTGTTCCTGTCCTCACCGGGGCTTATAATCCTGCTTTGCTTGAATTCTTAGGCGCTGATGCACCGGATATCAAAGAGGGTGACTTGGAGATAATTCATCAACCCTTAGACAGCCTAGGTCTGAACATCTACTCTGGTACTTATGTTCGGGCAGCTGACAATGAAGTGGGATACGAGCTCCTCGACTTACCCAAGGGCTACCCACGAATGCACATGCCCTGGCTAAATATCGTGCCGGATTGTCTTTACTGGGGCATTCGTCATATTAATGAGACGCTTGGGCATCAGGATTTGCCTGTGTTGATTACTGAAAATGGCTGTGCTGCACAAGATGAGCTAAATGTCAATGGTGAGGTGATTGATACTGACCGAATTATGTACCTGCGGCAGCACTTGAAGGCAGCGCATCGAGCGATTAGTGAGGGATATCCTCTGAAAGGTTACTTTCTCTGGAGTTTTATGGATAACTTCGAGTGGGCTTGGGGATATGACCGACGCTTTGGCATTATTTATACAGATTACTCAACGCAAAGACGTATTCTTAAGGCTAGTTTTGATTGGTATCAGGAGTGTATTCGGAGTAATCGGGTAGTTTAATTTATCCCTGGTATTAAGGACTGGGAGTGTTGTTTGTTGTTTGTTGTTTGTTTCTTTATATAGAACTAAAGCGCTCTTCTTATCGGTTTCAACATCGCCGATATCGCATTCCTGGTAACTGAGAAACTAATCCTAATAGTTCTAACTGTAATAGGGCGCTGGAAACTAACCCAGCTGCCAAACCTGCTTGCTGCACAACTACATCAAAAGGGGTAGGTTCGGATGCGATCGCTTGCAAAACCTTTGCTAATTCTGGTTCTAACTGAGGCACTAAGGTTGGTTGTTCTTGAGGAAACAGTGGTAGCTGCGTTGCTGAGTCTAAGTCTGGTATTGCTCCTAACATTTCTAACAAGTGACCTTCATTCAAAATCACATGAGCGCCTCGGTGCAACAATCCTAAACAGCCAGTTGACTGCTGGTCGTCCAATCTCCCCGGCAGCACATAAACATCCCGACAAAAGTCATTGGCTTGGTAAGCCGTAATCAATGCCCCTGACTTACTGGGGGCTTCCATCACTAGAACTGCACGACTCAAACCAGCAATAATCCGATTACGCTGAGGAAAGTGGGCACGATTTGGTTGTGTTCCGGCAGGATACTCACTAAGTACCAACCCCTGCTGCTGAATTTGTTCATAAAGATTCCGGTTGCGCGGCGGATAAATCATATCCACACCAGTTCCCAAAACTCCTAACGTTCGTCCACCTGCCTCTAGACAGCCTCGATGTGCTTCTGTATCAATTCCTGCGGCCATCCCTGAAACTACGGTGAAGCCATGCTTAGCAAGAGCTGTACTAATTTTACGAGTCCACCGTTTGCCATAATCTGTGGGTTCGCGGGTACCGACAATGCTCACCATCGGCTTAATGCCCTGATTTTCTTGAGGTTGCACAATTCCTCTGTAGTAGAGCACTGGTGGAGGACTGGGAATTTCTAGAAGCAAGCGTGGATAGTCAGCGTCAGCTAGCGTCCAGAAATATGGATTTTTTGCAGAGTGTTGCTCTAGGAACTGTTCGGGGTTAATTTGCGATCGCGCTGCTATAACTGCCCCAACCATCTGAGATCCAAAGCCCTCTACCTGCTGCAACTGGGATGCACTAGAAGACCAAGCATCTGCCAGAGTCCCAAAGTGCTGTTGTAGACGCCTAAGCAAGACAGGTCCCACACGCTCAACCTGTGACCAAGCCAACCAATAAGCACGTTCTTCTACCAATTTCCTCTCCTAATGCACCAGCGTCTTGTATTGATTAACTCTTCACAAACAACCCAACGACCAAGCTTCGACAAGCTCAGCTGCTGCTCAGGGCAAGCTCAACAACCAACAACACTCACATTGATTAATTTTTAACAAACAACAAACAACCAACAACCAACAACCAAGATAAGTTAACGTTTCCAACTAACAAAACGAGCGTAAAGATAAGCAATTGTTTCAGAAATAATTGAGCGCACGCCTTCACTAGAAGTCCACCAACGTTTTGGATCGTAACTGCGTGATTCTACAGCAATTACACCTACTTTGATTTCGGGAGCAAGAGTTTGCTTAAAAATTAGCCAGCTCCTGCGGGAATGGACATCAAAGGTATAAAGATTGATCGATTTTACCTTCAATCCTGAATTGGCTATCCACTGGCGTAGAGCAGTAGCCGAAGCGTCAGTACGATTTCTGGTAACGTTCTTTGCGGGAACAGCGACTAGCTTATCTGGGTCAAATCCTAGTGTAATTAAAGTTGCTGCTGACAGTTCAGCAAAACTTTTGTGTTGAGAGAGATAGTATCCTCTAGGTAAGGGTAATCCTGTTGTAATCAATTTTTGATAACTACCCTTTTCAAACTCTTTCATGGCATTTTTAATTACATAATCTTCTAGCCAGCCCTCAACCACCAAAATATCCGCTTTAACTGGAGAATATGGAGCTAGAAAAGGGTGAACATGAGTTATACAAAACAGGATTAAAATGACGATAGTTGTGATGCTCAATAGCCATCCTTGAGTTGTCAGTACCCAGATTTTTTGTTGATGGATTAAACGCATGGTTACAACTTTTATAAATAACGAAAGTTGTTATTGAGGAGATGAATCGAGTTGTTGCATCCTGTTTAGTGTAAGTCTTCTTCCCAAATTCCGATGTAGAGGCGATCGCTTTTTTGCCGTTCTATCACACCTTTGAGAGCATCCAGCTTAAAGTAGTAATTTCGAGACCTTCTCTGCCTCACTTGTTCTAACCCTTGTTCAATTTGCTGGTTGAGCTTGCAGCCTAACATTCCATTCAATGTTAACAACACAATCTTAGAATCAACCTCATCAGTGAAGGATGCCTCAGTTTGACGAATTCGTTCAGAGTATTTGTCAAATAGAAAGCCTAAACTAACCTGATTGGGTATCAAGTCATAAACTACCGCATTGGTATTACGCCAGTAGCCTTGTGAAGTTCTCGTAGGGGAACCAAGCATACGCAGAACATCAGTTTTTACATTTCCTGGCTGAAATGCTGGAATACCATCGCCTGTAGGCACCTCTTGACATTGCTCTTCAATTATGTCAATCAAAGGCGGCCAAATCCTATTAAAGGACTGCGGTGGTAATGCAGAAAGTTTGGGGTAAAGTAAAAACCAGTGCTGTACCCTTCCTAGGTCTGATAACAGTTTAAAAGGTAGCGACACCTCCGAAAGTCCGGCTATCAAGCAAGCCGTAACGATTAAAATAC
Source organism: Coleofasciculaceae cyanobacterium CTOTU46601 (assembly GCA_031970155.1). GTDB lineage: Bacteria > Cyanobacteriota > Cyanobacteriia > Cyanobacteriales > Coleofasciculaceae > DALYIW01. The sequence goes on from DALYIW010000055.1 coordinate 14,978, forward strand.
CCATGATAATTTTCTATGGATTGGTATTGAAGTAGTGCCACCTGCGATCGGATTTTTTTGCTGATTGTATCTTCCTCGGTGTCTAATCTAGGCACCGAGGAAAGATGATCATTCGGATGCAAAGATGCTCATCAAGCATAGAAAATTGGCAGTATTCATCACCTAGTTGACGTGTATAACGCAACTAATCTTCTAAACCCAATTTTGTTATCGATAAATTATTGGATTAAAATTGCAGTGCAATATTCAAGAAACCTCTCCAGAAATTAAACTTCAGCCCAAGCTGTACAGGGATTTGAGGCTAATTTTCGGAGATTTCTAATAGTATATCTATACCATCAGCATTATTTGTGGTTTCTCTAAATAATTTTAGAACTAAATCTTCATCAGATGTATCAACCTGAAAAAACTGGATAGAACTCAGGAGCTTAAATTCTATCTCAGCTTCTTTTCCAGCTTCTTCATTAGACCTTTTGTAAAAATAGTTAGGACGGGCAAGATGCCCATCCCACAAGAGACATTTTTGATGATGGGTTAGGCATCCCATTTGCCCGATAATTTGATGAGAAGGGAGGCGATCAAAAGGTTGATTAATTTCAGCGATCGCAACGTTGATTCCCTTGTCTAAAAAGTATTGAGCAATTCTCTGTAGAGTACCTTCGCTTAACACTTTACGAGTACCTTGACCACCTCCTGTAACAATCGATACGGTTTTATGCAAGCTCATATGTAGTTTCGTCAAATTTAGGAATGAGCAGTACGCTGCTCTTTGAGATAGGTAAACACAGACTTATCACCAATATCCGCTGGAATTTGTTGTACTGCCTTACGAAGAGCAAATACAGCAAATAAAACAGCCCATAGTCCCAGTAAAACCTGTTCCCAAGCTGTAGGCAAGACACCAACAAGGTGTCCCAGGAGTAAGATTGGCACTAAAGGAGTGAGAAACTTAGTTTCAAAGCGGTTGAAGCAAAAGGCTTCCTTGAAATAAATCCCTGTCAAAGCGGCAAAAGTAAAGCCAATTCCAAAAATAGCAGTAGGGTGATTGTACACAACTAGGGCAAGAGGTTCATTGCTGGAGAGTGCTAGCACTGTTGCTGTCAAAGCACCGATACCCCAAAAAATTTGAAGCAGCCGATGTAACGGAGCCATATAGATGTGAATAGTTAATAAACTAACACCCAGTGCTATACAGAACACCGCATACAGGGGAGTTAGAGCTGTTAAAACTGTTTGGGTATGACCAGAAAATAAAACCAGCCAGCTAGCGATCGCAAAGATCAATGCTGCTACGGCTAAGCCAATACGGTAGATAATTACACCAGTGCGATCGCCCTGCGTAATGGTAAATTCTCCAAATTGACCCTGGTAAATTTCTGGTTCAGACTGTTTAAGCTGAGTCATAGTTTCTTCTCCTTTATTACTATAGAAGTGTGAAATCTCTTCATCAAAAGCTACGGTATTTTGCTAACTCGTGGGGATTGGCATACATGTTAAAAAATTAAATTTAACGAAACAGTTGTAAGCTTAAAATGGTAAAGACGAACTCTGCTTTTAATACTAACTGTGGAAATAGTAGTAGCTCTCTTAACTATAGCTAGCAGTATAGACTGTTGGTATCCCAGTTAAGACAGTCATAGGAGGAAAGAGGGAGGAGGGAGGAATTGCCGCCACCGCCCTTCTGTTAGCAGTCAACAGTCAACAGTCAACGTGAAATCCCCTGATTTGTTTCGAGTCGGGTGCAAGACCCCCCATGAGCTGGCGCTCACAACAAAAGATGAAAGTCTCTCTCCTGACTTGGAGACTTCTGACTTCTGGCTCCACTTTCAAGACAGACCCCATGCGCTGAGAGCGCACAATCAAAGGATGAAAATCACACCCTCCTGACTCCTGACTCCTGACTCCTGACTCCTGACTCCTGACTCCTGACTCTTATTTTCTAGATAGAGCTTAACTCCTCAAGCTTGAATCCTTAATGATGGTAAGTTGTGATTCTTGAACAAATTGATCAATTGTTAGCCGACTGGAGCAGGAAAGTTGACCTTGTAGGTCAAAATCTAATCGACTTACACGGCCTCGCCACTTACCAGCGGCTCTGCGGTGCCTCTGGGTTCCCCAAAGCACACCTGACGGGAGTTACTAAGGCGCGGGTTACTCCAGCTCTTGAGGCGCTCAGCGACCTCTTTCAACACTTCGACCTGCTCGTTACAACGGTTAATAAAGCTGTGGAACTGCGAAAGCAAGTACCCCTGTTTTTAGGCTCGGAGCAGAAAATTCGCGAAATTGAACAACTGTTAACAGGGCCATCGATTCAGTTAGCCGTTGTGCAAATTCCACTAGCTCAAAGAGGACTTTTGAGTGCCTCTGAAACGGCTAATGCGATCGCACCCAATCAGCTACTTGCAGCGATGACGGACGCCTTCCAGGTTGCCAAGGATGTAGTTTTAGCCGTTGACGAAGCTTGGTTGCGCCTAGAGCTTACTCTCGCCAACGCAGAAACCGAGATCATATCTCTTCAGAGGTTAGCAGACTCACTCGGACAAAGTTCTTTAATCGAACTATCGACTGCTCGTCAAAAGATTACTGCTCTACGTACCAGCATTGAGAGCGATCCGTTAGGGGTTAGTGCGAATTTCGATGGGGAGGTAAAACCGCTAATTGCACAGGTAAGAGCCACTCTTGAGCAGTTAAGTGAGCAGCTTCATCAGATTCGAGAAAGTTTTGCGATCGCTCACACTCTCCTCAAGCAGTTGCTAGAACTTCATCGCCAAGCAGAAGCCGCGTTTGCCGAAAGTCAGGAAAAAGTAGTTGATCATTCAATGCTTTCTACTCCCTTAGCTCAAGAGCAAATCGAGGCACTGAGTCAATGGCTGACTAGACTAGAGATTAAGTTTGCTGAAGGTCTTTTAATTCCCGTTCGTGTTGGTCTGGAAAACTGGACAGCAAAAGTGAAGGAATATATTGCAGCCGAGGAAAGGGTTTATACAGCCAATAAAGCTCCTCTAGAACTTCGACAGGAGTTACGTGGCCGACTAGATGCTCTCAAAGTCAAGGCAATAGCGCGGGGAATGGCTGAAGATGTCACTCTGACCGAACTAGCAAAAAATGCTAAGCAGCTTCTCCATACCCGTCCGACTCCTTTAAATCAGGCTGCTGAGTTAGTTTCTCTATACGAGAAGCGGTTAAATAGTCAGCCACAGCGTTAAGGAGAGTCTGGGTATTGAAGGTAATTTTTTTTACTAACAAGTAGGGCACCATGAGCTTTCGCTCACCACTAATAAATTGAAAATATTTCTTTCCCAATTCCCGACTCCCGACTCCCTATTTTCAAGATAGGCACCATGAGCTCTTATCTCACCACGAAGGAATGAAAATTACCCTCTCCTGACTTCTGACTTCTGACTTCTGACTCCTATTTTCAAGATAGGCACCATGAGCG
>DALYIW010000055.1:18467-34689 GCA_031970155.1 Coleofasciculaceae cyanobacterium CTOTU46601
CCCCAACTCCCGACTCCCGACTCCCGACTCCCTATTTTCAAGATAGAGAAACGAGAATTAAAGTTTCTAGCTAAACAACTTAACTAATCTTCAATTCAAAACAAACAAAGGAAAATCTCAATGGACGGCGAAAAGTGCAAACGAAACAACTGCACTGGCATCATCGAAGATGGCTATTGCAATATGTGTGGACTTGCCGCCATAAAAACTCAGGAGGCCAGCCAAAAGCAAAGCGCAAGTATCACCACAGGCACGGGTTCCTCTATTACTACAGGCACGGGTTCGTCACCTCTGACCAACCGTTCCAAAGGTTCACGCCGTACCAGCCACAGCACGTCGAAGAGCAGCCGTAAACAGTTGGGTGCAGGACTCGTATCTGTACCAGAACTACCTTCGACGGAACCTGAGAAGGCAATCATGGCCCAAGCCAAAGTTCCTGAGAACAAGCGCTACTGCTCAAATTGCAACAATTCACTCAAGCGCGAGAAGGGTTTCTGCCCCAAGTGTGGACAAAAGTATTCCTTCATCGCCACGCTTAACCCCGGTGATTTGCTCATCGGTCAGTATGAAGTGAAGGGTGCGATCGCTTACGGTGGATTAGGCTGGATCTACCTAGGTTTCGACAAAACACTGTCCCGCTATGTAGTCCTTAAGGGGCTGCTCAACACAGAAGACGCGGCAAGTGCTGCTGTCGCCGTAGCAGAACGACAGTTTCTGGCATCAGTCAAACACGCTAACATCGTCGGCATTTACAACTTCGTCAAACACGGCACCGAAGGCTTTATCGTGATGGAGTATGTCGGCGGCAAGACGCTCAAAGAGATTCGCAAAGCCCGTGGTCCGTTGCCAGTAACTGAAGCGATCGCCTATATCCACCGTATCTTAAGTGCTTTTGCTTACTTGCATTCCTTGGGCTTGGTGTACTGCGACTTCAAGCCTGACAACGTTATGCTTGAGGGTCATGATGTCAAGTTAATCGACCTTGGCGGCGTCAGACGCATTGATGATCTGCACGGCGATATCTATGGCACAGTTGGTTACAGCGCTCCAGAAGCTGGTGAAGGTCCGACGGTTGTCTCCGATTTATTTACCGTAGGCAGAACCTTAGCGGTTTTGCTCGCCAACATCCGGGGTTTGGGTAAAGAACATCAGTACACACTGCCTAGTCCCCAAGAAGAACCTTTGTTTGCAGAGCAAGAGTCACTTTACCGCTTCTTGCTCAAGGCAACAGCTCAAAATCCCGACGATCGCTTTCAGTCTGCTGATGAAATGGCCGATCAGTTACTCGGTGTGCTTAGAGAAATTGTTGCGATCGAGACAAATACCCCACGTCCATCTTCCAGTAATGTTTTTGGTGGTGACATGCTGGCCTTGACTAATAGCGGCGACTTCGAGCCAATCAAAGCGGACTATCAACAGCTACCGATTCCGATGCTAGACTCAACTGACCCTGGCTTCAACACAGTCCTAAACGCTGGTGCTATTTTCAACCCAACCCAGCGAGTTGCCAGCTTGAAACAAGTCGTTGAGCAGTTCCCGGCGTCAGTTGAAACTCAATTACGGTTGGCAAACAGCCTGATTGATATCGGCAGTTACGACGAGGCGGAGCAGGTTTTGACAAAAGTTGAAGAGAAAGACCCTTGGGACTGGAGAGTACTGTGGTACAGGGGGCGAAGTTTCATGGCGCAGGGTAAAGCCAAGGAAGCTCAGGCGGCTTTTGATCAAGTTTACTTTGACTTACCTGGGGAATTGACTCCCAAGCTGGCACTCGCCCTAGCTGCTGAGCAGGCGGGTAACTTCCAACTAGCGATCAAGATGTATGACCTAGTATCCCGTACTGACCCTAGTTATACCTCAGCTGCCTTCGGTTTAGCTCGCTGCCTTTGCGCCATAGGAGACCGAAAAGGTGCAGTTGCGGCTCTGGATCAGGTGCCTCAAACCTCCAACCTGTTTACGCGATCGCGAGTAGAAGTCGCCCGAACCCTGATCGATACCGAGCGATCTGCACCAGGGACGACAGAATTAAAAGAGGCTTCAGTCGCGATCGAAGCACTGGCTCTCGAAGGGATGGATCGATATCGATTGACCAAACAGGTTCTAGAGACAGCACTAAAACTCGTCACTTCCCAGGCACTCTCACCCGCTTCTTCCATCGCCATTCTGGGACAGCCACTTGAGGAATTGTATCTAAGAAAGGGTCTAGAAAAAGCCCTACGCGATATGGCGCATCTAGCAACTGGTGATGAAAAAATCCGGTTAGTTGATGAGGCGAATCGAGTACGACCCAAAACTTTATTTTGAGTGTTGTTTGTTATTTGTTGTTTGTTGTTTGTGAGAGCGCTAGCAATCAATAACCAGTTACCAACAACTAATAACTAATCACCCCTATTTGAGAGTTGTTTATTATTTATTGTTTGTTATTTGTAGGAGCGCCAACAACCAACAACCAATCACCAACAACCAACAACCAACAACTAACAACCAACAACTAACAACCAACAACCACCTATGCAATGTTCAAAATGTGGCACTGTAGTTTCGGTAGGCGATCGCTTCTGTGAAGAATGCGGTACATCGCTTACGTCAGCTAGTGCTACTCCCCAATCTACTGACCGAGATAAAGAGGAAAATCCCAAATCCCAAATCCCAAATCCCAAATCGATTGACGGATGTGAAAAATGTGGTGCTAGTCCAGAAGACATCGATGCTGAGGGATACTGTTCTAACTGTGGATTCCGTAATCAGTCGCGGGAAAATGACCGGATCGAGGTAATTTGTTCGCCCCATCTGGGTGGGGTGAGCGATCGCGGTTTAAGACACCATCGCAATGAAGATTACCTCGCTTGTGCAGCAGTTGACGGGAGACAGGCTTATGTCCTTGTTGTCTGTGATGGTGTCTCTAGTTCCCAGGAACCAGACCTAGCGGCTAAAGCAGCTGCGGAGAGTGCGTGTATGACGCTAAAGGCTGTGATTGAAAAAGGCGACACTAAGGGCAGCGCACTGCCTGGTTTTTTAAGGGAGGCGATGAAAAAAGCGATCGCTTCTGCACTAGCATCCGTATCTGCCATTCCCTATATAACGGGTGCAGATGCAGACCTTCCCTCGACCACCATTGTTGCAGCCGTTGTTCAAGGGAACACCGCTACCATCGGCTGGCTTGGTGATAGTCGCGCCTACTGGATTTCTCCAAATGGTTCTCAACAACTCACCCAAGATGATTCCTGGCTCAACGATGTCGTTGCGTCGGGTCAAATGACTGAGGCAGAAGCTGGGAAATCAGATCTGGCTCATGCCATTACGCGATGGCTTGGCGCAGATGCGATCGCAGACTCGGAACCCTCAATCGTGAACTTCGATATCCCTGGATCGGGTTACTTGCTGCTTTGTACCGATGGATTATGGAACTACGCTTCTGAGACAACACAAATCGAGAAAATTGTCAAGTCTAGGTCAGATGCAGATGCGGTCTCAGTTGCGCGTGGTTTGGTGGAGTTTGCGCGATCGCAAGGTGGTCACGATAACATCACCGTCGCTCTACTGTCTCTATGAACTCTTAGGAAAATAGGGAGTTGGGAGTCGGGAGTCGGGAGTCGGAAAGACAACTGTTTATTCCAACGTTCGTGAGCATCGGCTCAGGGTGCCTAACTTTTATTAACTACCTGCTATTAAACACTTCAGTGAGGATTATATGCCTACCCAATTTAAAGCCGAAGTCTTCCAGAACCAGTTTTTACCAGAGGGCGCTAAGCAAGTTCATGCGATCATGACCGTTACGGCTGAAGGTGGCGAAGGAGTAGCAGCTACTCCCAGTGGCGGAAAACTCTTTGGGGTGATCTGCGATACGTCTGGCTCAATGCATGGTCAAAAGATTCATGCGGCTAAAAGTGCGATCGCCAAAATCGTGAAGTTGCTGCCTGAGGATTCTTTTTTCTTTGTCGTCACCGGCTCTACTCAAGCCAGGGTGGTTTTCCCGTTGACGAACGCTACTCCTGGGAATAAGGAACGGGCAATGGCAGCAATTAAGGCGATCGATGCTGGCGGCGGCACCGTTATCTCCACTTGGCTTGCCGAAGCCCTCGAACAGTTCAAGAAAATGCCCAATGCTGTCCGTCAGGCGCTACTGCTTACCGATGGACAAAATGATGCTTCAGATGAGCATCGATTGAACTCAGTTCTACAGTTGTGTGAAGGGGTTTTCCAGTGTGACTGTAGAGGCGTAGGTACCGACTGGAGAGTTAAGCAGCTACAACAGATTTCTAACAAACTGCTGGGCACCACTGATATCATCCCCAACGCTGCCATGATCGAGGCTGACTTCCGAGCAATTCTAGAGAAAGCCATGAGCAAGGATGTCAGTGACGTAGCGATGCGTCTGTGGACTCCCCAAGGTGCAAAGATACTGTTCTGCAAGCAAGTCAGCCCTGATATTGTCGATCTCACCAACCGCGCTAAACTCGTCAAACCTCAAATCTTGGACTATCCAACTGGCGCGTGGGGCAAAAGTGAGTCCCGCGACTTCCACTTCTGCATTGAAGTCCAACCCGGCAACGTCGGTGATGAGATGTTAGCAGGTCGGGCGAGCTTGATCTACACAGTAAATGGTGTAGAAAACAAAGTAGCTGAGGCTCGCATCCTGGCGATATGGACGGACGATGATGCCAAATCAACCAAAATTGATAGGCGGGTTGCCCACTATACTGGACAAGCTGAACTTGCTCAGTCTATCCAGGAAGGGTTAGAAGCTCGTGCCAAGGGTGATATCGAGGTGGCTACTGCCAAGCTGGGAAAAGCCGTCAAACTTGCTCACGATTCTGGCAACGAGGCAACAGCCAAACTCCTCAAGACAGTAGTCGATATTCAGGATGCGCCAACGGGTACGGTGCGGCTAAAGCGAGAAGTTGCCAAGGAAGACGAGATGGCTTTGGAGACGCGCTCTACCAAAACCACTCGTATTCCCAAATCGTAGATGCCCGCTTAGTAGATGCCTACCTAGTTGATAGGAGATGCTGACATGGCAAGCCAAATATTATAGCAGTTATTGGTTGTTTGTTGTTGGTTGTTGGTTGTTTGTAAAGAAAACTTTCTAAGGAATAACCAACAATCAACAATCTAGGACTCAGCCATCAAAACCGTTCACAAAACTCATGGAATAGGTTTGTGGAATAAAAATTAGTCCGATTGTAGCTAGCTTTTATAATATGCCTTCGCATCTGAGGGAAGCCTCGAACCCGATATGTCTACCTATAAGTGTCCGAAAGGTCACGAATCAACCGAGTCAGATTATTGTTCGGAATGTGGGGCCAAAATTCATGGCACCCCTGAACTTGCATCAGCCAATAGCGAAGCAGCACGGAACTCGCTAGACGGTGCGAAGTACTCCGCGATGAATTCAATCACTTCAACAGTACCGCCAACTCCTGCTGCTCAATCTATCCAGATTTGTCCTGCTTGTACAGCTCCTCACGACCCCGACAGCGGCGACTTTTGTGAAATTTGCGGTTACAACTTCATCAGTGGAGCGCATGGTGAAGTGCCGCCAGTGGCGATCGCACCTACCCCTGCCGCAGAAACCACTAACCCCACTAAAGCAGAAACACCGCTTTGTGAACCAGTAACGTCCAACTCTACTGCTAGTAAGACAGTTGAAGAAACTGAGGTCGTTTTTGAGGTTGTCGCAACTATTGATCCGTCCCTGCGCGAAGAGGAAAGCCCCCCGCCGCCTACTAATCAAGCGCCGATCACGTTCCGTCTGGACAAGGAAAGCAACCTGATTGGCCGCACAAGTGAACTTCGAGGAATCTACCCAGAGGTGGCGCTAGATTTCGATGATGCTGTATCGCACCGACATGCACTGCTCAATCGTCAACCGGACGGTACTTTTGTTCTGCGCGATATTGGCTCTACCAACGGCACCAAACTCAACGGGGTCGAGCTTGCTGCAATGGTTGACACACTAATTCAAGATGGTGACGAATTTACCCTCGGACATTGGACTCGAATCAAGGTCAAAGTTATCCGATAACTTTCAGGAAAATTTCATTAAATATGACCAACATAATAGCCGTTTCCAGCAAAGCAATTACGAAGCTTACTACCCCTCAACTGCTTAAGGGAGGTTTGTACCTCACTTGGGGGACTAGCTTGCTGCTTTTAATCGCGACAATCATGGGAGTCCAAGGGCAGAGGTACTCCATCAAGACAGTTGGTAAGGACGCAGTACCAAGCATTATGACCGCCCAACGCATCAAAGACGCCCTAGCGGGGATGGATGCCAACGCTGTTAATGAACTGCTCGTCAAGCCTGGACAGAACCCAAGTGCCGTCAAAGATTACGAGGAGCGCCGCCAGAAGCTGGCTGATCGACTGGTTGCTGCCGCCGAAAATATTACCTATAACGATGAGCGCCAACCAATTCAAACTCTGCAACTTGCACAAGGCGAATACATAGCAAAGATTCAGCGAGCGCGGGACTTCAACGAACGAGGTGATGCTAATGGGGTTGTGGTTACCTACCGAGAGGCTGCCGAAATCATGGATAAGACGCTCCTGCCAGCAGCCGACGCCTTGGATAAGGCAAACTCAACGCAACTAGAGCAAGTCTATGCCGCACAGCAATTGGCTACTGGACGTTCGTTGTTTCCTGTCGTTATTTTTGGTTTGTTCCTAATCGGCGTTTTAGTAAAAATTCAAGTGTTTCTTTACTATCGGATGCGCCGCATTCTGAATCCGATGCTACTGGCGGCAACAGCGATCGCATTGATTTTTCTCGGCTACACTACACAAGCACTCCTCTCAGCTTCCTATCACCTGAAGGTTGCTAAAAAAGATGCCTTCGAGTCCATGCACGCGCTGCGACAAATGCGTGCCTTTGCCTACAGTATGAATGCTGATGAGAGCCGCTACTTACTCGATAAAGCCCTTGCGGCTAAACACGAGCAGGCTTTCTTTGAAAAGACCGCTAAAATCGCCCAAGTGCCCAATGGTCAGACTTTTGAAACAGTTGTAGCTGCATTAGCGCAGGGCCAGAAAGTAGACGGATTGCTCACTGGCTACATCGCCGATGAATTTAAGAACATCACGTTTCCGGGAGAACAAGAAGCTGCCGTAGCGACACTGAAAACGTTTGGCATTTATTTCAACATCGACAAACAGATTCGCCAGCTAGAGCAAAGTGGCAAACATGAGTCAGCGATCGCGTTATGTGTAGGCACAAACCCAGGACAGTCCAACTGGGCGTTTACCGAGTTCCTCAAAGCCAATAATCAAGCCTTCGATATCAACCAGAAAGCCTTCGACGAAGCCGTTAACCAAGGATTCAAGGACGTGGATGGTTTTGAAATTTCTACCCCAGTTGTGGCTGTTCTTGTCGGGTTACTCACGTTTTTTGGATTGCGATCGCGCCTGAAGGAGTATGAGCTCTAGCCTATGACCTCAAAGCTATAGCACTACGCAAATAGATTAGGACAATCTCTGAAGGCAGTATGTACACAATCTCTTACATTCTCAATACAGATGTCCTAACTTTAATGCGTAGTGCTATAGCTCACAACAAATGGATGAAAATCTTTCTCTCCTGACTTCTGACTCCTGACTCCTGACACTTTCAAGATAGGTCTATTCTGCTTCTTAGAGCATTTGAAGACCACCGCTCACAGGTACGTATGCCCCAGTAATGAACCGAGCCTGGTCAGATGCCAACATCAAAATGGCACTTGCAATATCATCGGGCAACGCATTGCGTCGGAGTGGAGTCATATTGGCAGTTGCATCTTTGATCTCTTGAGGCGTAACTGCACTGGCATCGGTAAGCGTTAGTCCGGGTGCAACCAGATTTGCTCGAATACCATGAGCTCCGAGTTCCAGCGCCAAGCTTTTGATGAAGGCATCCAATCCTGATTTTGCAGTACTCAGAGCAGCAAACCCTGTCATTGGATAACGAGACATACCCGTACTAACCGCAATAATCGAACCATATTGGCGCTCAATCATCCCTGGTACTACTGCTTTTGCTGGAAAGAATGCTGCCTTTAGTTCATCAACCAGCTTGGCTTGGAAACCATCCCAACTCAGATGGATAAAGGGCGCAATCTCGAAGTGTCCAGCGGCATTAATCACTAGAGTGTCTACTGCGCCGAACTGTTCGGCAACCTGCTGCACCATTGCTTCAACTTGCTGCTGATCGTGGACATCTGCCCTAACTGCGATCGCACGGCCACCTGCTGCCTCAATATCTGAAACGACTTGCTGAGCAGCCGCTTCACTGCCGAAATAGTTCACGGCAACGGCAGCCCCGTTGCTGGCAAGCAACTTTGCTGTTGCGGCTCCCATACCTCGGCTAGCGCCAGTCACTAAAGCAATTCGATTTTGCATCAATTGAGTAGTAGCTGGAGCCGTTTGAGATTGTAGCGAATTTACCATTTTATTCTCCTTAGAAGTCGTTGTAGAAAAACTTTACAAAGCCAAAAGATGTGGAAAAGCTAGAAGGAAAATACTGTGCGTAGAGTGCCAGTAATGATCGTGCCATTCTCATCTTGATTGGCTGCATTAGTAATCACCTGCACAGTAGGCGTGATACGGATATTGTCATTGACTGGAAAGTTGTAGAAAGCTTCAAAGTTGGTCTGGGTGGCATTTCCGATCTCAGCTTCAATAAAGGGCTGTCCTGCGGCAAGCCCTCCTAAAGCGCCTTGTTTGAACAAATCAGGAAAGGCAATCCCTGCCATCCAATAGTCTGGATTAACATCACCAAAGGCGGTATTGTTGTATTCTCCAAACCCATATCTGCCAAAGATAGCAACTCCACGAATGGGTTGAAATTCAGCGTTTACACCAAAGACATCAAAGCGATTATCAAAGATTTCGCCGCCGCTATACTGTAGCCGTAGCGCCAAGTTTCTAGAGGGTGCGTATTCAACCTCAACCGTGCCTTGATAAGTTGCTCCAAACAAGCCGCGATCGCCTAAAGACTGAGGATTTGTCAGGCTGTTGGGATACAGAACTCGCGTAAAGGAAGATGTCCCCTGAATTGGTTGCCGCTCATCTCCAGGGTTTGAGGCATCGGCTGCCGCATATAATGCCCGAATACTGAAAGCCCCATCTCCAGGATTCCAATCAATCGCCACCCCAGAACTAGGACCATTGATCGGAAAAAGAATGAAGTTGTTGACAAGAGCTAGAGTGCTAAAGTCCCGAAAGCTTAAATTTGCATAACTGTTGCGATCAACGTAATCTGTTGTGCGAATGTTCGGGCCAATGGAAACGCTGAGATCTTCAACAGGTTGAAAATTATAGTACAACCGACCGATATTGAAGTCACCATCGCTTGGAGGTTTCACGGAATAATCTAACACGCTGCCAAAGTTTGGTTCTAGCACCCCGGCTGCATTATCGTTTGCACCGTTACTGCCGACATCAATACGGAGTTTGAGCAGATCAGCTCCTGTAAAACTGGTATTGAAATCAAGCGCCACTCGGTAGAGTGCCGTGATGTTCGGCTCATCTCCAGTGATGACATTACCTGCTGGATCAACAATCTGATCGCCATCAAAGCCACCCCCATTCACAGCAAAAATGGTTTGTCCAGTCAATCGAGTAGTCGTTGAGAACTGGTTAGCTTCTAACTTAGCCGTGCCCGCTTCCAGGCTATCGACTCGCTCCCGTAATGTTGCCAACTCAGCCGCAAATTCTTCTTGCAGACGCTGTAGGGTTGCTAGCTCCTCTTGGGTTGCCAGATTAACCGTACCTGATGCAATTAAATCATTCACTCGATCAAGACAAGCATTCAATCCAGCCGCAAATTCATAGCGAGTTAAGGGGCGATCGCCACGAAATGATTGATCGGGATAGCCGACAATACAGCCATAGCGCTCTACTAGAGATTGCAGTGCTTGAAATGCCCAGTCACTTGGCTGTACATCGGATAGTTGACTCACTGAAGTAACTTGAGACAGGGTGTCAGATAGAAAAACTTCTGTCTGCACTTGAGCCAATGCAGTTGAGCCAAACAAAAATATCGCTCCTGCACTGCTTACAACTCCCTGCATGATTTTGGACTGGAGTTGGAAAAACACTTGATGGTCAACGCTCATGTTTTTCTCATTGGATGAACAAATAATGGTCTACACTTCTGTATTAGTTTGCTGATGGCTGAATAAGCTGAATGAATTGAATTAGGTTGCCATTGAGATCGCGAATAAAGAGTGTACTCACTCCAAGATCTGAATTTTCAAACTCTGAGATAATTGGTACATTTCGCTGAAGCAATTCAGCACGCACAGCTCTCAAGTCACGAGTTAGGAATGAGAATTGAGACATACCATAAATGGCAGTATGCCTGGGTGGAGCAGGGCGAGCTACATTAGGCTGAGCGTTATCATTTTCGATTAGCTCAATTCGGTAGCCATTCAACTCCAAAAAGGCTAATGAAGTTTGCAACTCAGGATAGTCTTTGCGTTGAACCTCTCTAAAACCAAGCCGTTCTGAATACCAGTTGGCTGCCTCATCAAGATTTGGAACAGAGATTGTCACTGCATAAGGTTGAACGGTAGACAAAGCATTAGGATTTGCGACAGAAACATTGGCAAGACTAGTAATGCTGCTGAAAGTGAGTGAGGCAACTATCGGAAAAATAAAGGAACGAACTTTGCGACTATACATTTGAGGCGGTAGAAAAACTCTAAACTTGAAAAGTTTTGCATCGTTACAAACAAATTCAGTACTCAATTAGATGTTCTGCAATTAGTTGCTTAAATATTGGGACAGCACACTGACAAGATTTCCAGTGGCTTTTCACGAACACATCAAACTGCTGGCATAATCCACCTCTTCGTCCTTGTAGAACGTGAAAACGGCAAAAACGACAAGTTGATGGAGTTATAAAAGTCTCGCGATTCAGATGATTTGAAGAAACGACACAGCATCTAAATTGCTCTCGCATAAATTTGTAATGCTCACATTTCAGTGATGTGAAGATTGTGAATTTCAGGATTCTGTTCTCAATCTATGTTTTAGGGCATTGTTCTTATGATTGTGGCAATTAGTGTTTCTGAATTCCATGCTCCGTCATGTCGTACACTATTTATGAAAAAAGTAGGTGTGCGGTTTACACCACTCTGAATTCCACTATCAATATCTTCATGCACTCGGTTAAGATGAACATCGCTCCTCATTTGGCGTAAAAACTGATTAACATCTAGCCCTAAAAACAAGGCATATTCTACTAAATGTCCGTCACTCATTGCTTGCTGATGAGCAAACAAATGATGATGCATCTGCCAAAATTTACCTTGGGCTGCCGCTGCCTCAGCCGCTTCAGCTGCATGTTGAGCTTCAGGATAGAGGCTTGCTTGTGGAAAGTGACGAAACACAATACGCAATTGCGCTCCTAACTGCTGTTGAACCTGTTGAACAATCACCTGAGCTTCTGCACAGTGGGGGCAGGCATAACTGCCATATTCCACTAGGGTGATAGCTGCCATCTCTGCACCTTGAATATGGTCGCGGAGAGTGACGGGCAGCGTGAGATGAGTCCGATGGCGCTCTGAATCCACGGCTATCTTACTCAGTAAGGGAGTGTTGTCAGCAAAGTTGCCCTTGCAGGTCAGATGGATAAATCAATTCCAACCATGCTGCTAAGTTACAACAAGAACTGCCTTGCAAGAACTGCCCAAAGCTCAGGTCTTTAACCTGGATGAAACGCCAGGTATTTGGAAGTAGGGAAGATCGCTTTTCTTTCCCATCATTGCTAAAGCTTGATAATGCCGCGTTTGAGCGCTGTGACTACAGCATGAGTGCGATCGCTCACCCCCAATTTATTCATCAAATTGGAAACATGAAAGCGAACCGTACCTTCTGAAATGCCAATTGCTTGACCAATTTCTCGATTACTTTTGCCGTCGGTCATCAGCATCAGGACTTGGCGTTCTCGTTCACTTAAGTCTGACATGCCGATGCGAGCCGTCAATTTGGCACTGAGTGAGGGTGAAATGTGTTGCTGCCCAGCACATACAGCACAAATTACCTCAAGCAGTTCTTCGCAGGGCGTGTCTTTGAGTAAATACGCCTTGGCTCCAGCCCGAAAGCCCTGATAAATATCCTCATCCCCATCGTAGACGGTGAGCATGATAAAGCAGGCATCTGGAAACTCAGCACGAACAGTGGCGATCGCCTCAGCACCACCCATTTCCGGCATTCTCAAATCCACAATGGCAACGTCGGGCTGATGCAGGCGAAATTGTTCAACCACTGCCTTTCCGTCACTGGCTTGGGCTACAACGGTCATCTCTGGCTGCTTATTGAGAATGGAAGCTAGCCCATCCCGGACGATTGGATGATCATCAGCGATCAGGATACGGATGGGCTGAGTTGCAGAGGTCATGGTCTGAACTAGAAGATAACTAGAGCAGAGTTTTGCTTCAATTGTCTTAGGGAAATTCAGGTTTCGCAAGGTGTTAAAGCACACTAAATCATATAGGACTTACGCAAATTTCTCATTACGAACCGCCATATGTAAGGGTGAACGGCCGTTCACCCCTACTTTATGTGGTGTCCATGCGTAAGTCCTGTCATAGTAGAAAAACTACGTTAACTTCTGTGCCCTTGCCAATCTGACTGAGCACTTGTAATTGAGCGCCAACCAAATCTGCTCGTTGCTGCATCCCTTTCAAGCCAAATCCGTTTGTCATCTGCTGAGTGTCAAACCCGCATCCGTCATCCCGAATTTGCAAAGTAACTTGTTTTGGAGCGTAGAGAAGATAAAGCTGAATGATAGTAGCATTGGCATGACGGAGTGCATTGTTTACGGATTCTTGAGCAATACGAAGCAAGTTGATTCCCGCATCTGGACTGAGTTTGTAAGTATCGCCTGTAACGGTGAGTGTGATCGGTATAGATGTTTTGGATTTTGTCTGTTCTACAAGTTGTTGTAGCAGCGATCGCAGATCTCCATAGGCAGTTTCTTCTTGTCGTAACAGCCCCACCGATCGCCGTGCTTCAGCCAATCCTTCTCGTGCCAGGTTATTCGTTCGCTGCAAATGGATTTTGGCTTGCTCAAAGTCATCGGCAAGATGAAGCGTAACCGCCTGGATCTGCATGACAATTCCAGCAAAGCTTTGAGCTAGCGTATCGTGGATTTCTCGCGCCAGATGGTTGCGTTCTTCCAAAATTGCGGCTTGTTTCGCCTCTTCTGCCCGTTGTGTGGGTTGAATGGGTAATGTGGCTTGATTGGCTAATGCATGAACGAGTTCCGTTTGCTCGACGGTGAGGCTGGTTCTATCTCGCCATGCCATACCTAAAAAACCAACTGGCTGATCGCCCGCAACCAAAGCAATTCCAGCATGGGCTGAGTGCCCCCGCTCAATATGCCAAGCTTTTACTTCATGCCAAATTTCTTCATCGTCCTGGTTATCCGTTGTTCGGAAGATAATCCTGCGATCGGCTAGTATACGGCTCCATCCGGGGGTAATGTCCGCATCAAACGGTTGCCGAAACATGGCTGGATCATTGGAAGCAGGTTCAAAGTAGATCTGACCGTCTTGGAAAGCTGTACATAGCTTCAGGGTGTTGTCTTTTGGGTTGTAGAGGAATAGATAGGCAATACAGGCATCCGTTTGATGAGCAATTTCTGTCAAAACATACGCCAAAAACTTCCCTAACTCTGGCTCTGCGGCTAAGGCATCGAGCGATCGCTTTAGTGCGTCATTTGCCTTTGCCAGTTGGGCCGCCCGTTCCAGTGCGGCTTTTTCTTGTTCACGGGCGATCGCGGCTTGTTTGGCTGCTTCGGCGAGTCGCAACAGTTCTACTGCCATTGTCATTTGCTCTGCTAGCACCCGTAGCAGCACGAAACTTTTGCCTAGCGGTGGATCTTGCTCTGAAAAGCCAAGTCCAAGCCATCCCAGTAATCGATCGCCAATTCGCATGGGCACAAGCCGAATCGCACAATTGCCCTGCTCACGATGAAATGCTTGAAAACTGGGAGGGTGGATCAACTCATCGGAATGAACGATCCAGGCATTTTCTGATTGCAGGATACGCTGCGTCATGGCGCGAATTTCTGCCGAGAAGGGCGATCGCAACAGTCCCTGTTCTGCCTGAATTTGCGGTGATACTAACCCTGCTTTGTCAAACAGAACAGCATGACGAATGTAATCACCCTCAACTAAATCCACTGCCCCAGTCTGTGCGCCCGATATTTCTATCGATACCTTCAGCATCTCTGCCAAAAACTGATCGAGGTTATCCAACCGTGCTAAACCTGCGATCGCATTGTGTAACGCCTCGTTTGCTTTTGCCAGTTCAGCAGACCGTGCTTGTTCGGCTTCTAGCAGAGCTTGTTGGGTGCATTCTCGCTCAATTGCACTGCCAATACAATCGGTGGCGATCGCAGTTGCTTCTATAAGTTGGTTTCTTGAGTGTGACTGCTTCGCTTGAGTACGCGATCGCTCCAATTCAACCCTTAGAACACTGTTCTCCTGCTCTAGAGTGGCAATGCGAGATTGGAGTTGAGTTATGCATAGTACGGTGCTTGATTCTGACGCGCTCATTCCGTCATCTCCATATTCCAAGAGCGTTGAATTGTCAGCCTAACCCCCTCAGGACTTACGCATGAACACCACATATAGTAGGGGTGAACGGCCGTTCACCCTTACATATGGCAGTTCAACAGGAAATTTGCGTAAGTCCTACCCTTTTTTCGCCAATAGTCTCAGCTCTCCCCCTTGTCTTTAAGAGTCCCCCTTATTCCCTTGTTAGAGAATAAGGGGGTTGTTAAAACGGAGTTGGTATGATCTTGCCAATGTGTTAGCGCAGACGTCGGCTTAGCTTCAGCATCTCTCGTCTGGCAAGCATTCATTAACTACTTTACTTTTCAGGAGGGTTTAGCGACACTTGCTCTCTAAGTTGGCAGCACCTTCGGAGATATACCTAAACAAAACAATAGATAGCAGCCCTTTTTAACGAATAAATTGCAGCAGAGCCACCTTGGTCAGATTGCTTTCCGGCTCAACTAAACGTAGAGCCGTTTTCAGTTTATAAGCT
Organism: Coleofasciculaceae cyanobacterium CTOTU46601; assembly: GCA_031970155.1. GTDB lineage: Bacteria > Cyanobacteriota > Cyanobacteriia > Cyanobacteriales > Coleofasciculaceae > DALYIW01. The sequence continues at coordinate 33,501 of DALYIW010000055.1, forward strand.
GATGAGCGCCAAATCACACCTAGGTCTTCGTACTCGGAAACTGAAGTTTACCCATCCTTCTTAAAGTTGAGTGTTTTCCTACCAAAGTTTCCAAGGTGCCTCATCATTTTTCCATAGATCTTCGAGATAATTTTTATCTCGTAAAGTATCCATGGGTTGCCAAAATCCATAATGTTTGTAAGCAGAAAGCTGTTCACTTGCGGCTAACTTTTCTAATGGTTCTTTTTCCCAAACTGTCGAGTCATCGGCAATATAGTTAATTACTTCTGGCTCTAGAACAAAATAACCTCCATTAATCCAAGAGCCGTCCACATCTGCTTTTTCTTTGAAGCTGCCAACTTTCTCTTGATCGTTCAGAGAGAGTGCTCCAAAACGTCCTACTGGTAGAGTAGCGGTCAAAGTTGCTAAAGTTTTTTGCTCTTTATGAAATTCAATCAATTCTTTAATGTTGACATCGCCTACACCGTCTCCGTAAGTAAAACAGAAAGTTTCATTACCAACATGTTCTCTTACTCGCTTCAGTCGTCCTCCTGTCATAGTTTGGTCACCCGTATCAACCAACGTAACTCGCCAAGGTTCGGCATAACCGCAATGAACATTCATTTGATTAAATCGCATGTCAAAGGTGACATCAGACATGTGTAAGAAGTAGTTAGCGAAATACTCTTTAATGATGTATCCTTTGTAGCCACAACAAATGATAAAGTCATTGATTCCATAGGAAGAGTAGATTTTCATGATGTGCCAGAGAACTGGTCTACCACCAATCTCAACCATCGGCTTGGGCCTGATGGCAGTTTCTTCACTAAGGCGAGTACCAAGACCTCCAGCCAGTATCACTGCTTTCATGTAAACCTCGTAATTTTCAAGGGGACTAGTTTTCAACCTTGGGTAGACCCGTTTGCACCAAAATTCAGATAAAGAAAATTGGCTGTTATTCTCATAGATGATAGACTTGCCGCTAAATCACAGGCAAGAGCTGGGATTTGGGACTTTCTCAAGCCGGGTGCCTTGATGTAGTAAAACAGCAAAACTTCAAGGGGATGATGAAGTTATGTGGCGCAAGTTTACAAAGGAGAATGCAGAGTCAGAAAATAATTGGTTTTAAAGTGCTCAGCCCAGCGTAACACTTCGCCACAGGACTTACGCATGGACACCACATATAGTAGGGGTGAACGGCCGTTCACCC
>DALYIW010000056.1:0-2806 GCA_031970155.1 Coleofasciculaceae cyanobacterium CTOTU46601
ACCGGACATGATATTACGCATGGACATCACCTATCGTAGGGGCGAACGGCCGGAAAGCCCCTACAAATGGCGGTTTAAAAGGAAATTTGCGTAAGTCTTGTTGACATTTGACCCTAAAACGCTGCCTCTGAACTCAACAATAGTAGGTCGGAGTAGTGGAACATCTCAACTCCGTTGACTGGTAACAAATTCCTTACGCTTGGTACGTAAGCTGAGATACTCCCGTGCCTCTTTGTAAAGACGACGGCGTTCTCCGGCATCAAAAATTGCTTTCTTGACGATGCGTGCCACAACATGGGGACGGAAGTAATACTGAGCATAGAAATCCTCAACAGCCTGCATCATCTGACTCCGTGACAAGCCAGGATACTCAATGTGAGGTAACTGATGTCCCGTTTCGTCAGTCATCTCCACATCAGAACGGAGATGGTTGTTTGATTGGACATAGTTGTAAAACTCAGTACCTGGGTAAGCGTGAGCAATTGAAACTTGGATAGTTTCACAGTCCAATTCTTTGGCAAACTGGAGCGTTTGCTCAATTGTCTCTGGTGTCTCACCTGGTAAACCAATGATGAAATCACCGTGAACAACAATACCCGCTTTCTTACAATTTTTCATGAATTCACGAGCTTGCTCAACGTTTGCCCCCTTCTTGATGTTCTTAAGAATCTGGGGATTGCCCGACTCGAAGCCCACAATAAACAGGCGACAACCAGCAGCACGCATCGCCTGAAGCGTTTCGAGATCCACATGAACGCGCGATGTACAAGACCAAGTGAAATTGAGAGGTTTGAACCGTTCGCACAGCGCTAGCACCCGCTCTTTACCAATGGTGAACGTATCATCATCAAAAAAGATTTCTTTGATATTGGGAAAGAGTTCGAGTGCGTGTTTCACCTCGTTAGCAACATCATCAACAGAACGCTGTCGCCACATATGACCATCGAAGGTCTGAGGCCATAAGCAGAAGGTACATTTAGCAGGGCAGCCGCGTGTCGTGTAAAACGAAATGTAGGGATATAGAAGAAATGGCACGTTGTAGCGAGTCACGTCCAAGTCGCGCTTGTAGATGGGCGTTACCCAAGGTAGAGCATCCAGATTTTCGATGGGCAGGCGGCGCTCCGTATGCACAATCTTGCCATCTTTGCGGAAACTTACACCTTTGATTTCTTCGAGTGGTTTGCCTGAAGCAAACTCTGTGGCAGTGTAGTCGAACTCTTTGTGACACACAAAGTCGATCGCCTCACTCGCCATCAAGCTTTCTTCCGGCTGTATAGTAACGTGAGGGCCGACAAAGGCAATTTTCAATGACGGCTTGGCTGCTTTCATCATCTGGGCCAAGCGAACATCACTAGAGAATCCAGGAGTGCTGGTAAAGAGAACTACGAAGTCATACTCAGTGGCAATCTGTACCGTCTCTAAAGGTGAAACTCCGTGAGGCGGGGCATCCAGCATCCGACTTTCGGGAATCATGGCAGAAGGATAAGCTAGCCAAACGGGATACCAGTACGATTCAATCTCGCGTGTTGCAGGCCAGCGAGAGCTAGCTCCCCCGTCAAATCCTTCAAAAGAGGGTGGGTTAAGCAGCAAAGTTTTCATCATAATTTTTTCTTACCCTTATGGATTGTTGCTTGCACAAAGGTGATTTGATGTCAAGTCCGGCGAGATCGCTTCGTATAAAAGTCGTCGCTTGCTTTTCAGCAGTTAGTTGTCTGTTTGGCGAAAGCAACTGACTATTGACTACTGACTACTGACAAAGAACCTACGTCCATAAACGAAGTAATTAACCGGACTTGATATTATCAGGTAATACAGCTTTAACTTATCTGTTGGAAAGTTTTATAGTCTCACTGTTCGGAAATGCGAATCTTTTGTTCGGTGCGAGGTTTGAGACGAGAGAAAAACTGGAGGGTACTCAGCGCCACTTTAGCGATCGCACTCATCAGTTGCGGTTGGAGTAACCTCTCGTCAAAGCGACTCATCCGCCGCGCGTTTGCTTGAAGGCAAGCATCGATAAACATCTGAGGCGTCAAATCAATAGCAAAGGCGCTAGCACCGGTAGCTGTAAAACCTGCACCGCTGGTGTCAGATTCACCAAACGCTTCAATGAGATGGCGAAGTGCTCTACCGTAATACCACAGTGAATGAGCGGCTCGCAGCACGGGTGCTCCCTGGCGACGATTAATTTGCAGGTAAGTCACCCAGTTTACAAAGAATACAATGTGACGTGCTTCCTCGTCGAGAACGGGGTCAAACATTGTGAAAAATGGTTCGGGCAAGAAGTTAGCCTGACGGGCAATATCAAACAGCCCAAAGGCGAAGAAGGAATCGAGACACTCTTCAAATCCAAAGGTAGTGATGGCTTGTTCTAGATTGCTGGGTAGCTCTACATTTGGGCGTACTGTAATTTCGATACCGTACTGTTTAATCAGCGTGTCAATTAGTCTGGCGTGACGGGCTTCCTCTACTCCTTGTAGTGCGATCGCTTCTCGCAAAACTGGATCGCTGACTGTCTGGGCATAGGCTGAAACTAGGCTGCCGGCTTCCCGTTCAGTATCTAAGGCTTTTTCCCAAAAGGGGATGCCTCGTAGACGTTCGAGACCTACACCATCAAGTTGAGGCCATGAGAGTTTCTCCGGTTCATAATTTAGATGGCTCTCCATGAAGTGGCGACAGAATAATTCCTTGTGGGCCTCAGATCCGATTTTCATTGCTCCATTCCATTTTTAGAAAATCTGTTCAACTATATCAGGTTGTTTGTTGTTTGTTGTTTGTTGTTTGTTGTTTGTTGTTTGTTGTTTGTTGT
>DALYIW010000056.1:2929-27613 GCA_031970155.1 Coleofasciculaceae cyanobacterium CTOTU46601
GCTTCGCAGTTTCTGAGAGTAGAACGATGCAGTTTCTTCTCCTCTGCCACACTCAGCCGCAAACTTAATCAGATGATGGGCAACCAGTCCAACGTGAATTACATTTTCGATGTTTCCTGATTTTAGTTGTGGGTAAGCCATCTTCCAGAATGTCTTACGATAGTTACCGAACACTCCTATCCGCAAGAGGATATTAGTTAGCATTGTTAAACCTTTAAAGATGTTTTCTTTGGAAACACGCGCTGGACTATTAGGCACCTCAATTCGGTTGGGGAAGGTATGCTCTATGTTATAAGCAAATCGCTCATATAAAAATTCCGGTTCATAAGCCGTGGTGATGCAGCGCCGCCACATCTCAACGACTTGTTCATAAGGCATTAGAAACTCAACATTAGAGTCACGATTTTCATCAAAAACTAAGCGCCCTTCTTGTTCTAACCTGCGCCACAAAGGAGTTTTTGGCAATGCATGAAGTAGGTTAATTGTCAAGGTAGGGATTTGGGACAGACGAATAAATTCTAAAATTCGGTCGGCTGTGTCTGGAGTATCTGTATCTAGCCCCATGATGATTCCTGAGACAACTTCCATGCCGTAGCTGTTGAGAACTTTAACGGCTTCTAAAATTGGGATGCTTAAATTATGTTGTTTGGAAATCGCCTGGAGGGCTTCTGTTTCAGGGGTTTCAATGCCACAGAAAACAGTGCAGAAATAGGCTTCGCGCATCATCTCCAGTAGCTTGGGGCTTTGAGCTAAGTTTAGCGTTGCTTCGCAGGCAAACTGGACAGGGTAGCCGTTGCGCTTTTGCCATTCAATCAGGTGAGGCAATAGCTTCATGGCAGCGCGGCGATCGCCTACAAAGTTATCATCTACAAAATAGACTGCGCCCGGATTCCCAGATTCGAGCATCGCATCTAACTCAAGGCAAACCTGTTCTGGAGTCTTGATGCGGGGATTGCGGCCGTAGAGTTCAGGAATATCACAAAATTCGCAGCGATAGGGGCAACCACTGGAAGATTGAACATTAGCGATGAAATACTGATTGAGATTCAGCAAGTGGTAGGCGGGAATGGGAAACTCGCTCAGAGGCAAGCGTTGCTTGGTTTCAAAGCGAATTTGCTTTTGGGGGCGTTGAGTGTGTTGGTCTAAATATGCGATCGCCTCATCAGTAGCATCCCCCAGTTCTCCCAGATGTAGAATATCAAACTCTGGGTAGTATTCTGGGCAACCCGACACCGAGGGGCCACCTACGAGGGTTATTTTGCCTTCGCGGTGAGCGAGTTCGTTAATGCGATTAATCTGGGGGCGCTGAATGTGCATTCCGCTGACAATTACAGCATCTGCCCAACGGTAATCACTCCTAGTCGCTGGTTTAACATTCTCATCAATAAAGCGAACTTCCCACTCCTTAGGTAAATAAGCGGCTACGAGTAGAATCCCTTGAGGTGGCATAAAGGCACGGACATTCGCCATCAGGGGATAGGCATGGTGAAAGGTGCCAAACGAACGACTGTACTTGGGAAAGACACAGAGAATTCGTCTGTTATAGCGCGGACTGTAGGGAGTTCTACCGGGGGTAGGGCTGGGTTTCAAATCATTAGTTACAGGAGTTGACTTCTCAAAATCCTTGACTGTCGCAGTCATCCTGGCTTTTCCCCTCATAATGATCAGCTTGATGACAATTTAGGATGTCCGATCGCTAATTGCAAGTAGATACCCACTATTTTGTTGTAGATCGCCGCCTCTGTTACCTTTCTAGTCATTGAGTAAGAACTAATAGACATCTCCGAAAATTAGCCGAAAATCCTTGTACAGCTAGGGCTGAAATTTAATTTCTGGAGATGTCTAATCACCAGTGACAAGCAACGATCAGACTCAATACGAAATGATGCACCGGATGATGTTACTTCTTGCCGCTAGTCACCTGCTCAATTAGAGCAACAACCTCGCTACGGCTAAGTTTTTCTTGACCCACAACCAGAACGTTAAGAGTTGCATGGGCTAAAGCGAGTGGAATTTGGCAAAAATCCAAAGCAGGTCCTAGGGGGAGGGCGCTAGTGTAGGCGTCGGCAAGCACTAGATTGCGGCGTGCATACGTCTGCATATTCTCCGGACTCCAACCCTTGGGAAAGAAGTCTACCCCGCGTGCTAGGTCTTCAGTGTGGTTTCGTAGAATGTTAACGGTTTGTAAACCTCGACCAAAACCGATCGCATGAGTCCGGTTCGTCTGGGTGCCATCGTACCAAGCCCACAAGTCAGACAGTAACAAACCCACCGCACCAGCCACTCCAAACGTGTACCTGGCCAAATCTGCCTCTGTATTTACTTCCCAGTTACAGGAAGCCCAGTAAGCCATCCGATCTGCCATGGCTGCCGTTGAATCCCAAATCCGAGGTGCGATCGCCACTGGTGCCAGTTGCGCCCATTCTCCAATCCGAACCGTTACTTCTGGTAACAAACTCTGGTCTGGACTCAACGCTACTGATAAATCATCAAGAACTCTACCATCACCTGCTGCCTGTAGAGCAAAGCTAATATTTTGCAACAGCTTTACCTTAATGCTGTTACTCAGGTCTGGATGGTCTTCAATTTCATCAATGGCACGCATACACAAGTAAGCTGATGTAACGGCTTCTTGTAGTCCTGGTGGCAAACCACTAATGGGAATGTAAAAAGTTCGACTGGTTTGTTTTAAAACTTCTAAGGCATCGCTACACAAATCCATCCGTTCAGCTCCTCTCCATCTAAAACAAGCTATGCAACAACATAATATTTTTCAAAAAAAGTCAACAGAGAACTTTCTTTGAAACTAGAGGATAATCTCATGCCAACTAGCGTGACCACAAGATGACCCTAGTCAGTTTTTGCGTCTGTCCCTTGGTTGATGGAGGCAATATTACAGTGTTCAGGAGTCAGGCTTCCGTGAGCGTCAGCGTTCGACTGAGCGCTCACGCCGAAGTCCGAACGGAGTCAGAAGTTAGGAGTTATAAGTTCAGTAGAACAACCGAATTAAACAGCATCATGAATGTAGGTTGGGTTGAGGGACAAAACCCAACATTGACAACGGTTGGATGGATTTCGCTCACGCTCTACCCATCCTACAAATAATTAATACCAAATCCGGGTTGAGTACTCCCTTCAAAGCTCCCGGAAGCAGCTATCTAGAAACAAGTACCTGTTGCCGGGGGCTGAGTTTTCACCTCAACCGCTTTGTAGCCCGCCGTGTTCAATAACTGTCCAACAGCCAGTTGAGCTCGCTCGTTAGCCTGCCCCAACAAATTCTCTTTACAGGAGGCAGCCACAATTTTTTTAAGCGTTTCTCGTTGAGCTAACATCTGCAACTGGGGCGCTACGTCTGGCCCTAAGCCTAAGAAGCCGCGATTGTAGTCATACACACTGGAACGATTCACGTCAATTTTACTGTCTAGGATACGAGGCGGTGGTAGCTGAAGCTGGATGGTATCGTTGACAATCTTCACGTCCTCAGGCTTTAAATCTTTTAAGTCAACTCCAGCTCGCACCTGACCATAGGCAATGTAGAGCAGTGTAGTTGAGCCTACTGTATATGCGCCCAACTTTCTATCCTGACGGGTAGGTACAACAGCTTCCATCGTAAACACCGCCGTAGTCAGCTCACTAGCACCACGCACTTGACGAACAACCAAAGAACGCACATCTACCTCAGGTTTAGAAGGCTCCCCTTTAAAAATTGCATTCAGCCCGTTGAGAAAGTGAGTACCCGATCGCAAAATGCTAATACCAACCAGCAATGCAATTAGCGCAGCACCCCCTGTAGTTATCAGTGTCAAGTTTCTCAGCACCCCAGAAGTGATGTTGCTAATCTGACGCTTGTGAAACTGATCACGCATGTTTTTGCTCCTCTATGTCGGCTGTATTGGCGTCAACGGTAGTTGAGAGCCTATTTTACTTTGCTCATCGGGAATACTTTACTAAAAAACGCGCTTGTTGCCTGCTTTCAATTACTTTAGCAAGCAGACACCACCTCTGCATCTGCCTAGTGTAGGGCGGCAGAAGGCAAGTGACTACCTCCGGCATATCAGGGGACAAGGGAGACAAAAGTTACAATAGGGACAAAAGTTATAAAAGAACGAAAGTAACAAAGGGGAATTTTTAGCTGGTCACTTATTGGCGTCAAGCTGCACTAGAATCTTGAACAGTCAGAAATTATTCCACACTCGAACCTATACTAGATAGCGATCGCGCCACATCGTAAAACCTATGGTAAGAATTCTTTCATTGATAGTCATGACGACAGCTGAGTAACGCCCATGAGTTCAAAGTTAGTCAGACAAGCTAGACGGTTCTCGATCACTGGGATGATTGTAAGTCTTGGGCTATGGATACTGCCAATTCAAGCCCAGCAGGTCTCTGATGCCCAGGTGGGGAAGTTAGTAGAGGCACTAAGACAAGCGGCACAACCAATCGACCCAACCAGCGAAGGTCTCGTCAGCGAGTGGAAAATCAAACCAGAAAACATCCCTCGTTGGTCTAGATTATGCACAGGCAAACAACTAACCTCAGAACAATTTGCTTCCAATCAAGCGGCAGCGCGTGAGATTTTGGCTTGCGTGATGCGTGACGTGCTGCGTGACCAGTACCAAGCCAGTGGTAATAATGAGACTGTCGCTGTGCAACGTGCCGCTTGCTGGTGGATGACGGGTAAACCCAATCAATGCAATAGTGGCGCAGTTAGAGATTACACCCAGAAGGTTTTGAGCTTCTACCAACAGCAGCGTGGCAATTCACCAACTCAGCAACAGTCCCCTACGCCTTCAAAACCACCTGCTTCTCAACAATCATCGCCATCCCCAACCCCTCAAACTCAAAGTACGCCTCAGCCCTCAGCTAAACCCCCAACACAGTCATCCTCTCCATCCCAAGTTTCTGATACTCAAGTTGGGTCACTAGTGGAGGCGTTACGCATGGCAGCACCGAAAACTGACACACCGGATGACGGTCTCTACGGTGCTTGGCAAGTCAAAGCAGAAAACATTCCCCGTTGGTCTAAACAATGTAATGGACAGGAATTAACACCAACCCAATTTCAAGATAGCCCTGTGACTGCCCGTGCCATTCTGGTATGTGTGATGCGTGATGTACTACGCGAACAGTACACAGCTAGTAACAACAATGAATCTCTTGCTGTACAACGTGCCGCTTCTTGGTGGATGACTGGCGACCCCAATCAATACAGTACTGGCTCAACAGCTGCTTACACCCAAAAAGTTTTAGACTTCTACAAGCAGTCGCGTTTTAAGTTCTTCTCTCATATCTAACTGTTTATCTGACAGAAAATCTGCTTTTTGTTATTTGTTGTTTGTTGTTTGTTGTTTGTAAGAAAATCCAATAAAGCGCTGCGCTCTGAGTTATTTACAACAACACCTGCAAGTATTGGTTAATCAAGCATCCATCTTCTGAATCTGTAAATACATTAGCGCGCACTGCTATAACCAACAACTAACAACCAACAACAAAAAAAACCCAGCATTTAGACAACACTGGGGTTAATTCGTGTTTGAGGTATTGAATAAGATGTCTAACCACTACCTATAATTGTCTGAACCAGAGGTTAGGAAATGCTTATGGCTTGTTTAAGTTTTGTCCACAAGTTGCTCCTTGTTGAGAGTGCGATCGCCAAATTTTTCCATTATCCTTTCTTCGTCAAAAAGGCTTCTAAACTCGGTACCTCTACCCAGCTGCGTGTTTCATTCGATTGATGAGTTAAATCCATCAACATCTGCGAGTACACCCCTTCTCGTAGTGAGGGAGTCATCATCTTACCTGTATCAATTCCTTGCACCCACTGATCGACGACCCGTATAAAAGGTGCTAGACGCCCATCGGTGTAGGGTTGAGGAAACGCCAATCGCGAGGGAATTTCTACTTCCGTCAGAGATTTACCTGCGGGTGCTGCCTCCAGACGAAACCCATGGACGTAATCTTTCTGATTTTCGCTGCCTAAAACTAAGGTACCGCGATCGCCATAAACCTCTACAAAGTGTCCTCTCCCCTGATACGTCACAGAACTAATGCAAAGCTGACAGGGCGTTCCATCTGCCAATTCCAGCATCACCAGACAAGTATCATCAGCATCTACTGGCTTAAGTAAACCGCCCTCTGTTGGATCAGGTCGCTCAAGAATTGCTGTACTCAGTTGAGCGCACAACCGCCGCACCGGGCCAAACAACCAACTAATGTAATCAAAAGCATGAGACCCCACAGCTCCTAACGCGCCTCCTCCCTTATCTTTTTGGGCGTACCAATTCCAAGGCCGCTGGGCATCCGCACGACTCGACACTAACCAGTCAATTTTGATAAGACGCTTTTGCCCTACATAACCCTGGGCCAGATATTCCGCCAACAATTGCCATGCTGGAACAAAGCGAAATTCAAAATCCATCATCGCAACAACGCCCTGATCTGCGGCTAGTTGGTAAAGCTCTCGCGCCTCGTCTGCTGTCAGAGTCATGGGTTTTTCTAGCATTAAATGTTTGCCAGCTTGCAGCGCCATCTTCGCCATTTCATAATGCAAAAATGGTGGCGTTGAGATACTGACAGCAGCGACATCGGGTAAGGTTAGGGCGTCTTCGAGGCGCGAACAAGCATGAGGAATATTATGGGTTGAAGCAATTGCTCTGGCCTTCTCCAAATCTCGGTTACACACCACAATCGGCTGGGTACGTGGATGAGTTTGAAATCCAGGAATGTGGATTTTCTCACCAAAGCCAGTACCCACCACTGCTACACCAATTGCTAGCTTTTCCGTAAAGAGATTAGAAGAAGACGACATAGAGCTACCTCAAAAACCGAATACTGAAGGGTTAACTTAACCCCCGACTGAAATAAAGGGGATATCAAGTTGTTAGTTGTTGGTTGTTTGAATTGTGTACAAATCACTAACAACAAATAACCAATAACAAACAACCCTTCTACCTTTTGCTTTGTTTTTCTACCCATTTAATCACCTCTTGACCCAGCTGAGTGCCGTTTAATCGGTCAATCTCGCGGATGCCAGTGGGGCTGGTGACATTAACTTCGGTCAGGTAACCACCGATGACATCAATCCCAACAAAATATAAGCCATCTTGCTGTAGCTGTGGCCCTACCCGATCGCAAATTTTCTGATCTTGGGCTGTCATCTCGGTAGCAGCGACTCTACCACCGACAGCCATGTTGCCCCGAAATTCCTTACCTGTGGGAATGCGGTTTACAGCTCCGATGGGTTGACCATTGAGTAAGATAATCCGCTTATCTCCGTCTTTGGCGGCGGGTAGGTAAGTCTGAACCATCACAGGTTCTCGACCTTGTTTGGTGCTAATTTCGACTAAGGAGTTGAAATTGCGATCGCCCGCTTCCAAAAAAAGAATCCCTTCACCCGCTTTGCCACCCAACGGCTTGAGAACTGCTGCCTCTCTTTGCTCAACGAATTTCCGAATAACAGACTTATCCTGACTAACAATCGTTTCTGGAATTACTTCCTTAAACTGGAGAGCATACATTTTTTCATTCGCCATCCGTATCCCTGCTGGTGTATTGATTACCAGAGTCTTTTCCGGGTTGATGTAGTCCAGAATGTAGGTGGCATAGAGATAAGGTATCGTCACGGGTGGGTCTGTCCGCATAAATACCGCGTCCATTTCCTCCAATGAGCGCAAGGCAGCATTAGATATGCTGTACCACTGTTCGGTAACGACCCAACGCCCTTCCACCAGTTCAACTGGCGTCAGCTGCACCTGCTCCAAGAGTGCCCAGGCCTGACTATTGACAACACTCAACTCTTGTGCTTGAGTCACCCAAACTTCATGACCTAACAGCTGTGCGGCTTCCATCAGAGCCACACTAGTATCGTGACCCGGATCGAGCTTTGAGAGAGGGTCAATGATGAACGCAAATTTCACGCCAGAAATCCTTTAGATTATTGGACAAGACTATGGGGCATTTCTTCAATCGCGATCGCTGTTGTTGAGCTGATCAACGAGTAGTTGCTCCTCCCTGAAGCAAGGGGTCTAACTTCCTCTGTGCTTCCAGAGCATAAATATCATCACATCCCCCAATATGTTGGTCATTAATAAAAATCTGCGGCAAGCTGCGGCGTCCATTGGCTCGTTGAGCCATCTTTGCTCGTGCCATCTCATCGCCATCGATGCAGTATTCAGTGAATTCAACTCCCTTTTTATCCAGCAATGCCTTAGCACGGATACAGAAAGGACAGCTGCTCCAGGTATACATTTCTACGTTGGGTTTCATGGTGACCTCAAATATTCAGCTATATTTATTTCTCAAAGTTTATAAAAATGGGGTTTTCCACCACAAGTATGAGAGAACCCTATGTTGAGTTTATTGATGTCCACTACTTAATTCTGGCAAAGGCTCATTAAAATATATGTTCAGAGGCAAATCGGCGGCAGTATGATTGGCTCTCCCCTAGATAGGTGATAAGACAAACTGATTAATCAAGCCAAACGCTTACTAGGTACTTCATTGCCCATTGCCCATTAGCAAAAATGCGGTTTTTCACCACAAGGGAAGGGAGAGCAGTATAATTTCTTCGCAAAAATTTGCCCAGTAGTAGCTCAAGGCAAGCTTAAGGGCATATTAGTCGCTTACAGGACATTCTCCATGCAAAGTGATCGACATCACATATTTTTGATACATAAAGGCCAAGACATTGTTGCGTCGCAGCTGTTAACCTTTGGACAATGATAGATCTAGTTAGAGTTAGGCTCCTCAAGCTACGTCTCCCTAAAAATGGATTGCATCTTCATGAGAGTTGCAACGGTGAAAGCTATATTGTTAAAAGCTACTTTGTGCAACTACCACTCGTATGAGCAGTTGTGAGGAACACGACAATGCAAGACGCGGGTTGTCTTCCGGATAACGATTTCTCCTTGCTCAGCAAATTTAACTTTCGTTTAAAGTAGAAGGCAACGCCAGAGCCAAAAAGCGTTTGTCAACCCGGTCAAACCCCCAATCATCCGGAGTGGAATTGAGCGTAGAAACGAAAATAGACATTGCCCCTCCAGCTAACCGCTTAACCTCGTAAACATTAGTGATGGACTGCCTGAAGAAACCTGCAAGGAAAAATTATGTCTAGTACGCACAACTTATTCACAATTCAGTTTTGGGGAGTCAGAGGAAGTATTGCCTGTCCTGGGCCGGAGACTGTCCGGTATGGAGGCAATACGCCTTGCATAGAGATGCGAGTCGGTGGTGAACGTCTAATTTTTGATGGTGGCACAGGTTTGCGCGTCTTAGGGCAGTCACTCCTGTCACAGAAGCAAGTAGAAGCTTATCTGTTTTTTACCCATTCTCACTGGGACCACATTCAAGGCGTTCCTTTCTTTGTCCCCGCCTTTATCAAAGGCAATCGTTTTCATATTTATGGAACACGAGCACCCAACGGAGCGACAATCAAGCAGCGCCTTACTGATCAGATGCTCCACCCAAATTTTCCTGTTCCTTTCCAAGTCATGCAAGCAGAATTCAATTTCAATGACGTGGAAATAGGAGAGAAAATCGAGATTGGTGAGATTACAATTGAAAATGCTCAGCTAAACCATCCTGGTGAAGCGGTGGGCTACCGAGTTAACTGGCGAGGCTATTCAGCTGCCTACATCACTGACACAGAGCATTTGCAAGAGGGTATAGATCAAAACGTCCTCTGGCTGGCGCGTAATGCTGATGTCATGATTTACGACGCTACCTATACTGACGAGGAATACCACTCAAAGGTTACCAGCAAAGTTGGGTGGGGGCATTCAACTTGGCAAGAAGCCGTCAAGGTTGCCAAAGCGGCAAAGGCGAAAAAGCTGGTAATTTTCCACCATGACCCGTTGCACAACGATGATTTCCTCGATCACGTTGGTGAGCAGGCTTCTCAGCAGTTCCCTAATACCATTATGGCCCGTGAAGGTCAGACTCTTCAGCTAGTGGGAACCTGCACAGACAGTCTGGTTCCTGTCCAAGAAACAGAGCTTTCCATAAGACAGCCTTGAGTCTGCACTAAGTAGGGCGAGTCATAGCACTGTTTAACTTTTATATGTGTCTACCAAAAATAATGCATTTGTGCTTTCCCAGGTTGCTGTGCGTAACCACACCGGAAAAAGTATGTCAAAATGTAAAGCGTGTGGATTACTTCCTCTCTAGACACTGTTCTCACTCCAACGACTATTGCCCTGGGAAACTTTGACGGCATTCACCGAGGGCACTTACAGGTTATTAAGCCTATTTTGAAGGAACCTGGAGCTTCTCAAGCGATCGCCGCGACGCCATCACCAGAAAATCAACTTCATCAGTGTGAAAGTATCGGTGCTGGGAACCTTAGGGAAAACCTGGAGAGCAACGCTAGCACAGAGGCAGGGCACACCTATACTACGGTGGTGACCTTTAATCCTCATCCGCGTGAGTTTTTCTCAGGTAAAACCTGGAAACTGCTGACGCCTCCGGAAGAAAAAGTACAACAGTTGAGTCGTCTGGGTGTCGAACAGCTGGTGCGATTGCCTTTTGATGAGAAATTAGCTTCTCTTAGTCCGCAGCAATTTGTGGAAAAAATTTTGGTGCAGCAGCTACAGGCAACCCAGGTGAGTGTAGGGCAGGATTTTCACTTTGGGCATCGGCGCACTGGGACATCAAGTGACTTGCAGGCGATCGCATCCACCTATGGCGTTGATGTCACCATCGTATCCTTGCACACTTGCCAAGGAGAACGCATTAGTAGCTCTTTAATTCGCCAATTTCTACAGCAAGGTGATGTCACTCAAGCCAACCAGCTACTAGGGCGTCCCTACATCCTCACCGGAGTGGTAGTCAAAGGGCAACAGTTGGGTAGAACTATCGGATTTCCCACCGCTAACCTCCAACTACCCCCAGAAAAGTTTTTACCAAGGCAAGGCGTCTATGGTGTGCGAGTCTATAGTCCCTCACTCGAATCAGCGACTTCCTCTGTGTTTGGTGTCATGAACATTGGACAACGCCCTACCGTTAATGGCACTACTATGACAGTGGAAGTTCACCTGCTAGATTGGTCAGGAGACTTATATGACCAGACCTTGACAGTAAGCTTAGAGCAGTTTTTGCGACCTGAACAAAAATTTGCTTCTCTAGAGGCTCTCAAAACGCAAATCCACGCAGACTGTGTACAAGCAAGAGCCTTTTTAGAGCGTCAGGCTAGGCTAAAGAATGGGGACTAATACCAAGTTGCAGTTAAAGATAGTAGATAGGGGGACAAGGGAGATAAGAGAAAAAGTACTATATATGAACGCAACTTGGTATAAGTGTCGGGAGAAATCTACCAGTTATGAGACAAAGTATTGAGCGGCTGACGGAAAATCTGGGGCGTACCATAGTCGGCAAAACAGATGCCATTCGTTTAGTGCTTGTGGCGCTGCTGGCTGGGGGTCATGCACTGCTGGAAGATGTCCCAGGCGTCGGTAAAACTCTCCTCGCTAAATCTCTGGCTCGCTCCATTGATGGACGATTTCAGCGGATTCAATGTACTCCTGACCTCTTGCCTACAGATATTACAGGTACTAATATCTGGAATCAAGGCAGCCGTGAATTTGAATTTCTCCCTGGCCCGGTGTTTGCAAATATCCTACTGGCAGATGAAATTAATCGGGCGACACCTCGTACTCAGTCAGCTTTATTGGAGGTGATGGAGGAGCAGCAAGTTACTGTAGATGGTGTTTCTCGTCCTGTACCCAAGCCGTTTTTTGTGATTGCCACTCAAAATCCGATTGAGTATCAAGGGACTTTCCCGTTACCTGAAGCCCAAATGGATCGATTCATGCTGTCTTTGAGCTTGGGTTATCCTACCGAAGAGGAAGAACTCCAGATGCTGCAACGACATCAGGATGGCATGGCGATTTCGGAACTTAGTCACTGCATTTCTACACAAGAGGTTCTGGAGTTACGCCGTCTTTGCTCTCAGGTGATGGTGGAGAAAACTTTGCAACAGTACATCCTTAACTTAGTACGAGCGTCGCGTGAATCAGAAGAAGTGACACTGGGGGTTAGTCCTCGCGGTACTGTGGCTTTACAGCGAACAGCTCAGGCACTGGCTTTTCTTGATGGTCGAGACTATATTATTCCTGATGATGTCAAGCTTCTGGCACCTCATGTACTTTCTCATCGTCTCATTCCCGCAGGGGGGCGTCGAGCAAAGCCGATAGTTGAGCAGTTGCTGCGCTCGGTTCCAATTCCATAGAATCTACGTTTAGAGGTTAAGGCGTGTGAGGTCAAAAGTTCAACGGCCCCAACGAGGACGACTGTCTAAGAGACAACAGCAGGTGCGATCGCCTAGAGGAAAACGGCCAACGCGATCGCTTGCAGTTTTGTTCCTGCTGCTTTTAGTCTGGAGTATCTGCCTGGGATGGGGACTGTCTCTAATCGGGGGTGCTACTACTGTTAAAGTGGCGATCGTTACTCAAGCTACTCCAGCCGAGTCGAGTACAGTTGAGGAACTTCCTGAGCGCTACAAGCTAGGGAAAGAACTTTACGTAGAAAACTGTGGTAGCTGTCACATTGCTCTGCCACCAGAAATTCTACCTACAGAGACTTGGCGTCGGCTGCTTTTAGAGCCAGAACAACACTATGGCCAGCAGCTAAAGCCGCTCATTGGCCCAACTTTGCTAGTGATGTGGGAATATTTACGAACATTCTCCCGTTCGCAAGCCCAAAAAGAACAACTCCCTTATCGGATTTCAGAATCTCGTTTTTTCAAAGCGCTGCATCCACGAGTAAAATTTACTGAAAAAGTGAGCCTGGGTAGCTGCGTCAGTTGTCATCCTGGGGTCGCTCAGTCTAACTACCGCAGTCTTACTCCAGAGTGGGAAAACTCTCCTTAGTTGGTTGTTGGTTGTTGGTTGTTGGTTGTTTGTTAAGAAATACGAACAATAAGTCTGTATCAAGAAATCACATTTGATACTATTGACTATTGATCAAAACTTTGTATGAGTCGTGAACAGAGGCTAAAGCGATGAAATACACTTTTGAACTCTTAGGGATTTCTCCAATCCTAGATTTTTTCAATCACCAACAGAAACTTATCCAGAAAACCTCATCAAAAGGCATTGAATACTTAGCTAGCCATCAATGCACCCTTGACGCTTTTCTTGAATCAGTTGAGACGGTTTCCTCTAAGCCAGGTTGGGTAATGGATCGGGTTGTGGATACTGTGATTGAATTTTGGATGAATCATCCAGACAACATTCGGTATTGGAAAGAAAGGTTAAATGATGCTGGAAAAGAGAATATACTAGTGGCAAGGGTAGCAGATGTCAAGTCATTAAAGGCTGAGTTTGAGTCTCTATTAGATAAGAATCTTTAACCCTCAATCTTACAGATAGATACACGTAAAAACTTGGAAAGATGAGGGATAAATGCGAGAGTGACGAGTACACTAATTTTCTTCTTTCATCCTTCATCTTTTTTGAGTCATACTTTAAATCCAATCTCTTTTTAATAAAGAAAAACAATACTCATCCCAAAATTGTCCTTTCCAGTATCCATGTTCTCTGAGGATTCCTTCTTTTTGAAATCCTAATTTTAGCAGGAGGTTACTAGAGCGAGATGCCTCCAACAAAACAAAGGCTTCAATCCTATTTAAGTTCATCATCTCAAAACCGTAGTTAATAATGGCCCGTAAGGCTTCTTGCATAATGCCCTGTCCCCAGTAAGGTCGCCCTAGGTCATATCCCACCTCTCCCCGAAAAGCTTGGTCTTTAGTCCAATGATTATACCCGCAAGTACCAGTAAGAAGATGGTCTTCTTTTCTGACAATTCCCCAGCGAATAGCTTCATTTTCTGCAAATAGATTGTTGAGTAGCATAATCATATCTTCTACTTGTGTTTTAGTCTGAAACGATTCAATATTCATGTATTTTGTGACTTCATCATCAGACCAGTAACTAAAAAGAATTTCTGTATCATCAGAATTTATTCTTCTCAAGATTAATCGCTATTCTCATCTTAGGATAGGATTGACACTGGCGAAACCACTTCCTCTAATTGGGTCATTCGACTGGGTGAGAATACGTCTACCTTCTCAATTAAGCTGTGTACCACTCATACCAGGCTGGGGTATAAAATTTCAGGAATCTCGAAAACGTCTGACTCGTGGCTAGTGACTTGAGGACAAAAAGCGACCAGACTAGAGATGAATGGCTAAGGAGTTTCTCAATGAATACACAACCAGAGAGCGTTAGGCACAGTGAAGTACTCAATCGACTGGTATTAGATCGCCGCACGACGGAAGAAGTAGGGCGTGTAGAGCAACTGTGGCTGAATCCTCAATTTCATCAAGTTGTGGGTTTGACTTGCAAGTCAGGATTTCTAGGCGGTAATAAACGGTCGTTTACTTGGGCGCAAATTGAGACAATTGGTAACGATAGTATTTTAGTTAACTATGACCCGGAAGGGGTTGAGCTGGAAAAGCCAGAATCGGTGGTTTCTTTAATCAATCATGAGGTATGGACGGATGCTGGTAATAAGGTAGGTAAGGTAGTTGACTATCTATTTGTTCCTCAGACGGGTAGTGTAGTTAGCTATCTATTTGTTTCTAGCGGTTGGCGTGGTGTTTTGGATGGTGTCTACTTGCTGCCGTTTACAGCTATTGCTGGCGTTGGTAGCAAACGGGTGATTGTGCCAGATGCGATCGCACAAGTTCCTCAACAGTATGCTGAGGGATTAAATCAAAAAGCTAATAAAGCGGCAGAGTTTCTGAAGGAAGATTTGAAGAAAACTCAGACTGATTGGGAGGTAATTAAGCGCGGCGCTCAAAATATTACCGAGCAAGTTAAAGATACAACTGAAAAGGTAACAAATGTTGCTAAAGAAAAGCTGTCTGAGGTGCAAGCAAAGGAACAAGACGCGCCTCAAGTGGCGGATACAGTAAAAACTATTGATACTACAGCTGAACCGGTGCAGATTACTCCTGAGTTACCTGAAAGTCCTAAATAGGAGAAGTTGAGGGGATTGAGGGCGATCGCTTTTTCAGCTTCATGAGTGCGATCGCTTTGGTATCAGTAGTGATATCGGGCTTGGAGAAAATCAATTCGGTCATCGCTGACTAGGTAAACAATGCGGTGTTCTTGGGTGAGTCGGCGTGACCATGCGCCAGAGTCCAAGTATTTAAGCGGTTCTGGCTTGCCAATTCCTGTAAAAGGATCGCGCATGATCGCCTCAACTAATTTAAAAGCTCGCAAAGCAGTCTTGCGGTCTGTCTCTATCCAAAAAACTAGGTCTTCTCTAAACTCTGGATGAAAGACAGCATCTCGAACTGGTGTCTCTTCCGGCTGCTGTTTATCCTTCTTCGCCAAGTCCTAACTCCTGGCGTAACTCATTGATGCTTTGAGAGTCTAATGTTCTGGCTTTAGCTCGTTGTAGCGCAGTTAGCAAACGGGCTGCATTTTTAGGCGATCGCAGTAGGTAGGCTGTCTCCATCAAGCTGTCTAGTTCATCAGCAGCAATGAGGGCGACGCTTTCGCCTTCCTGTCGAGTAATGATCACTACATCCCGATCTGCAACGACTTGGTTACAGAGTTTGTCAAGATTGGCGTAAGCCTCAGTGAAGGTTGTTTGGTTAGACATTGTAAAGGATTTCCCCGTATTGTAGGGATTTACTATAGATGGTAGCTTGATTGGTTGGTGGGCGATCGCTTCTTCAATGAAAAATAGCATCCACTGAGGATGCTACTAGAATAGCGAATTGCTAATAGTTATCTTGCTAAGTTCTTTGTTGGGGCTTTGGTATCGTGCCCCTACCCTGTGGTACTCCTTTAACCGTCTTTGTGAGATTCAAATTTCCTCTTGAGCGCCTGGGTGAATCCGACAGAAGCCCCTGCCAATGAGGAAATAGTAATCAGTGAGGAAAAAAGCAAGGAACTAGAAATATATTCTAAAAGCTTGCCTTTTCTACCTGTCGATTCCCAGCTGATATAGGCTATCAAGATACCAACAGAGATTCCTGCAATTACCCCAGTAATCCAAGCGTTGTTGATGCGTTTCACTAAATTGGTTTGCCCCTCTTTCACCTTTTTTGCGGTGTAGTTTGAGACTTCTTGTCCTAATTGATCAGAGGCAGCAAGGATGCGTTGTTCTGACTCTACAAACCGCTGGGCAATCGGTCGATAGGGGGTCTCTCGGACCTCCAGTCGAAAGGGAGCTGATGATATTCCTCCGTCGTGATGAATTCAGCATCTTCTACATTAGAATTCATGACAGCAAATAAGGCCGTCATATCGTCAGTAAACTTACTAATATCGTTTTGCAGATTGGTGGCGTAAGTGCTTTGAAATTGTGTCCATGCTTTCGATTCTAGTAACTCTGCTTGTGTATGACTTAGCTCAAGTAACGTGCGAGCTAAATTCTGCTGATTTTGAATAATCTGCTCTAGCTTGGAAGTTGGCTTGACGTGAGTTGGCTGATTTTGATTTTGCCCGTTCATATTCTGTAGATGCTCTCTTGATTGCAGTTGGTTGAAAGTCGTTACTTTAGCTTGCTGTTGGGTTTCTTGAGGAGTTAAACCTTCCCCGCTTAAAATATGGGGGCTTTCCGCCGCTTTTTGTAACAATTCGATAGCCTACTCTTACAAAACTTTGCAGTTTTTTATCGAGTCAACTTTCGGTTGTCAGTTTTTCTCTGGCAAGAGTTTAGCGTAATTACAGTGATTCTGCAACTAAGACCAGCGATTTTTGCAGTAGTTGTGGATAGCGCTGGGAGTGTCGAGTTGGCTGGTTAAGTTGCCTGTGCGGATGAAGAGGCATTCTTTGGTTTGACCGCTTTTGGGGTCTTTGATTTTGATGTAGGCTGGGCGTGGTGAGGGGTCAAGGATGATACGACAAATATCTTTGCCTTCGACTTCAATAGACCTATCTTGAAAGTTGGGAGTCGGGAGTCGGGAGTCGGGAGTTGGGGAAAGAGACTTTCATGTTTTTGTTGTGTACTCGCGTTCATAGTGTCTCTTGCAAAAATAGCAAAGGACGGGCTTTTCGGCTTATCCCACAAAAGTCATTTTTTCTTGTAGGGTAGCCGTCTCGCCTGCTAATAGGTTTAATGATTTCTTTGTAACTATAGCTTTATTCCTGCTACCTTTTCTGCAAAGCGGACAAAGGTAACACTGCGTCTAAGCTTGTTCAAATCCTCTAACTTTTCGACGATCATCTTCGCGTGCTGTCTATCTACATATGGACGGCCAGTGTTTTCCTGAAATATTTTATTGAGTTGCTTTTTTGGATTTTTTATTCCTTCTAGATTTTTCTTGTCCTTAACTTTAACTGGATGAGTTGGTTTTGAGAGAACTGCTGAAATAGCACGACCATCAGCGAGTAGCCATGCTTCTAATTCTTCTTCAATACAAACTAAGTATACGTGGGGTGATGTTACTCCAGCATTAGCAAGAGAGTTAATTATTGCTGCACGATCTTCTTTGCGGCAAGGCGGTTGTTTTTTCTCACGCCAAGGTGGATGGAGATCCCAAACAATAATAATGCGATCGCATCCATCTGTCAGCAACTGGGCAGCAGCCATGCCACACTCACAAAGTAGGTTGGGCTTATTGTCGAGTGTCACACTGGAAATTTCAATGTCTGGTTGGATCATACGTGCTAGATGTTCGCACACCTTTTTATCTGCACCATCTGGGCCGCATTCAAAGATCATTCCAACTTTCATGCTTACCCGCGTTGACTCAACCGATTCATCGTATAGAGTTTGCCAGGGCCGAACTTCTTAGACCATTCTTGAAGTGATTCTTGATCGGCAGGGCGGTTGAATACAGGCTGACCAGTATCGTGATACCCTGGTGCAGTCGTTGGGTCACGTTCAACTAGAATAATTTGAGATAAAGACAAAAGGTCTAGTAAATAAGGCGAATGAGTTGTAAGAATTACTTGAGTTTTACCCGCTTCAACTACATTCCGAATTTCTTCTACAATTAGGTGGATGGATCTAGGGTCAAGACCGTTTTCGATTTCCTCAATGACAATCAGAGGCGCAGGTTCAGGATGTCGTAATAGCGCTAACAAGGCTACGATTCTTAGGGTTCCTGTTGAGAGAAGCCAACCTGGTACTTTAAAATCACTTTCTGTTAACTGTAGGTAGACGTTTCGTTCTAGTTCTGAAGTTAATGTGGGTTGTATGTCGCGGGCATATGGAAGTACATATTGCAGTGTTTCAATAATGCCATCAAAAGCTGTCTTGTCTAGTTTATAGATACTCAGAAGATATTCTCCAATATTCGAGCCATCATTAGTTAAACTGATTTTACCGCCTGTACGTTTTTGAGGTCGAGGTGAACCCATTGCCTTGGGATCTAAGTTGACAAACTGCCAGCGTGCGATGTTTTCTAATAGGTCTATATTAGATTTTTCTCTGACCGAGAATGAAGAAATTATAGATTCGCCGTCTAGACATTGACCTATATGCGAGTCTCCTGAATCTTTTAGTAAAATTTTTCCATTTTCATTTCGTTCAAATACTACTTTTGGCATCATCTTAGGCGAGATAGCTAAAGTTTCTTTTCGGATGAATAATTCATCCCCTCCTGGCTCTACTGTCACAACTATTTCACTCCGCCAATCTTGCCACAAAACATGAAATTCAATTGGATTAGTTTCATAAGGACGCTCTACACTAGATTGTTTTGGAGTATGAGAAACGGCAAGGTTGCGAATATGTTCAAATCCACGCCAATAGTTCATGGCTTCATCAAGTCCATCTGTAACAATCTTCTGGTAGGTTGCTAGTCCCTCAATGAGGCTGCTTTTTCCAGAGCCATTGTTACCTATAAAAGCCGTCAATGGAGTAAAACGAACGGCTTTACTCTCACGTACAGCTTTGAAATTTTTCAGTGAAAAAGATTTTAACATTGAACTTCCCCTAATTTAATTAAACCTCTTTCGACATCTCGATAAGCATTTAATGCTGCTACTTTTACGGGTTCTGGTACAATTGGAAATGTAGTAATAATATAAGCAAATTCTTCTTCACTCAGTCCATACAGGTGGGCAATCATTCCGTCTAGTTCCGCTCTCAGTTTGCCCCGTTCAACTTCATTGGTGACGCCGTTTTTATAAGAACTAAGTCCGACTTCTGCAGCTAAATCGTCGAATTCTGGGGTGGTGCAGATGAGTTTAGCAGCGCGTTCTACTATTTCTTTAAAGTAGGGTTCTCCTTCTGTTAAGCGAGGTACTGGTGTTGCATATACGAAAAAAAAGGAAAGATGATTTGTAATACTTTGTCTTAAATAATAATCTACAACAAATGAATTCATGATTGCACAAATAAACAATCGTTCAGTGTTGCTTAATAGTTGATAATTGGGGTTGATTCTTCCAAATGCAACTTGAACGTCATAGACTTGCTCAAGCGATACTGTATGTGGGCAAAACACATTTTTGGGTAACAATGTCATTATCATAGAACGTTCGTTGGTGCTAGTACCTACATCACGAAATGCCAATCTATAAGATCGGTAGTCAAGCATCAACTGTATGGTATCGGGTAAGTTAACACTGAAGTTTTTAGATACTTTATTTACATATTTTTGGCGCGAAGAAAACAACTCTTTTGCAGCTTCTGTTTCATCTAGCCAGTACTTAGACTCACCCCATGTATGAGTAAACTGGTGGAAAATTTTACCTTCAAATAATGGCAGCATTCCTGGCTGGTAGTTTTGTTTAAAAAGGTGGCTATCATTAGTCATGTGAAATTCTGACGTTAATTTAAGGTTCCACTTACCTTCAATCTTTGAACCTAGTAACGGGAATTTGCTCATTTTTTTTGCTGTACTAATATCTGCATTACTTTTAAATTCCTTCACAGATAAAGATTCAGGAGATAAATACTGAACCAAATCAACAGAGATAAAAAGGCTGTCATTACTAGGAAAACCTTGAAGTTCTTGTACATCCAGACGCATAAAAGCAGATGGAAACTTAGTTGTTGTACTACCTTTCTCAAAAGTAAGGATAACTATTTTGAAACGACTATCAACGCCTTCAAATATTGCTTTACGATTCTCAAGACAGAATAATCCAGTAATTTCAGTGTGACTAAACAGCATCTCTCGTAGCTGCTTAGTTCCCAAATCAGTGTAGATACCGCTAGGAATCACAAGACCACATTCACCGCCACTGCACAGTAGATTAAAACACTGTTCTACAAATAGCTTATAGAGATTTATATCCGTACCTGCTTTTTTACCATTAACAATAGAAATCTGATTCTTATACTGTTCAGTCGAGCGATAATAGGCACTAACATGGGGATATTGATTCTGATATTCAAACCAAGCCTTAGCAACTTCAGTATTTTCTAAAAGTTTCTTCTGCTCCTTTTCAAAAGCCTTAATGTCCATCTTATTCTTCGTCACCAACTCACTATGCTGGGCAAAAAATTCTTTGGCATATGGCTTAAATGTTTCCCAAGGTGGATTCGTGATAATCGCATCAAAACCACCTCGCTCTTCAATAATCTTGTCAAAGTGATATCCCCAGTGAAACGGCTTCAACGCCTCAATATCTTCAATCCTCAGCAAGCGCTTCTTCGGCTTACCCTTCAACTGCGCTTCTTCATACTTAATTCCCAGCTTCGTACTAAACTCATTCAACAACAACTGATTTAACTTGGCTATCGACTCTCGATTAACCTTGTCAATATGATCGCGCAACATTTGCAGACGAGATTCCTGAGATGTTCCCTCTAGCTTCCCGGTTTCAAAAGCGTGTTTCTTATATTGCTCAATACTGCGATTTTTCTCCTCTAAAATCTCCCTGTAGTTGCTAGCAGCTAAAAGTTGCAGCAAATTTCCCTGTCGAGATTCACCAACCGCATCAAAACTTTCCTCATCGACTCGTATCAAACCAATCAATGAATTGCCTGCCATAATGTTGAAGTCAATATTCGGCAGAGGTTCCAATTCATCAACTTCCTGTGCAGAGGAAACTAACGCCAAAAATAATCGTAACTTAGCAATTTCTGTCGCTTCCTCCATGATGTCCACACCATAGAGGTTGTCTGTGATAATCCGCTTTTTGACAAAGTATGACAGCGAGGGATGATTCGCTTCTACATCCTTTAGCCATTTCTTGAGACGCCGATCGCCTTTTAACTTAATCGTGCCAATCACAGCCGTGTAGACTGAGATTAGGGTCTTCATCGCCGCCACTAGGAAAGCCCCAGACCCACAGGCAGGGTCAAGTAGTGATAAGTTGGGGAGGATGTCGTGGATTAAGCGATCGCACAGCTGCGAATCCAACTTAATCAGCAATTCAGTGATATCCTCAAACTGGTGGTCAGTAGCGCTGTTGACTCGATCTAGAATCAGCTTGTTGATGGTGCGATCGCATAAATACTCGGTAATCTCAGGACGAGTATAATAAGCCCCAAAAGCCTTCTGGTTAATATACTTCTCAAAGATATAGCCCAACACATCTGGGTTAATTTCATCATCCTTGCCACCGGGAGTATCATCCAAGTTCCAAGAATACCGGGAAAATAAAGCTAAAATCTGCTCAAACGCTTGGTCAGCAATGGCAATATTAGGATAATCTTGTTCAATTTGATGCTTGAGAAATAGACCCCCATTCAGATACTTAACTCGACCTACTAATTCTTGCACTATCACATCACGTTCCGCTTCGGGTTTAGCAAACCCCTCAAAAAATAGTGTTTGCAGAAATTCACTAAAAAAGCGGTCTTCTCCCCGCTGTTGACTTTGCTTTAACCTATTTTGTAGATAATCTAAATCCTTATTATTAATAAACCCTTTCCGCTGCAAGAAATAAACAAACATCAAGCGATTGAGAATCACTGAAGTGTACCAACGACGGTCTACTTCGTTATCAATTCCTCGAATAAACTGCAAAAAATCATAATGCTGTTCCTGAAATTCCTTATAAAACTTCTTCGTAACTCGCTCAACATCAAAGCCACTTTGTAACTTTTGAGCAATTTCAACAACAGAGGGTTCACTTACTTCTAAATCAGCGATATCAATGACTAAGCTACCTAGCTTACTTAAAAACAAGTCACCAGGCTGACCTTTTACATATAAATGGTCGCGAAAATAACGCTTTGTCCCTTCTCGTTTTACCCAGTACCAAAGACTACGAGTGCGTTCTTTATCGATAAAAATCAGCAGGTTTTCCGCAGTCCGTTCTGTAATTTCCTGATGGATTACAGTACGTTGTTTAGCTTCTGGAATCTGACCGTCTTTTGCTGTCACTTCAAAGACAACTACCCCAGACGCTTCAGCAATTCTCTGGTACTGGTAAGTCTTGTCCTCAATCTCCAACGGTACAGCTTTCTTGGTAGAAGGTTGCGACCAACCTAATACATCAATAAACAACTCTCCAAAGTTGAAATCATAGAGTAAATCACGGGTGCGCTGGAAATCGAGAGGCATAATTAATTTCTCCTAAAACTTCAACCACTCAAATAATTCATTCACTGATAACTGCCAATCTGCTAGCACCGACAACACAGGCAACCTATCATCCCCTTGCTTCACCTCCGGCTGTTGCTGTGGTTGATAGCTAATTATCATGCGATCTTGTGGGTCAATCATCCACCCCAAACTCGTCCCATTATTCAAGTAAAAAAGTATCTTTTCTGTGACTCGCGAATCAGTCTGATCTGGTGAGAGAATTTCTATCGCCCAGTCGGGATGGATTTCAATCCGATTTTGTGGTTCTCCACGTTCATCAAGAGGAACTCTTTGCCATAAGAAAACAGCAATATCAGGGACTAGCGAACGTCCACCGAAAGTGCAACGCAATTCAGGAAATGCATAGGCTAATTTCTTGGGCTTGCCAACTTGATTAATCGCAGACGACAACTCCAGTTGCAGCATACTGTGCTTAGTTTGAGGCATTGGCTTTTGGTAGATTCTCCCATTGATATATTCACTAGCAGGTTCAGTTTCTGGGAGTTCTAGAAACTCCGCCAGTGATAACTTTAGTTTTGTATCCGTTGAAAAAGTCATAAATTCTCAACATTCCAATTATTCAAGTAAATAAACAGTTATATCTCTAGCCAGCTAAACACATCTGCAACTGAGAGTTGCCAATTTCCTAATACTTCCAGAACAGGTAATTTATCGTCACCATATTTCACATCAGGTAGCTGATTAGGTTGAAATACCATGACCGATTCATCTTCAGGTTCGATAAACCAACCCAGCTTTGTCCCATGCCTCAAACAGAAGGTAATTTTATTAATTACCCGACTCGGTGATTGTTCAGGAGAAAGAATTTCAATCACCCAATCTGGAGGAATTTCAAACTTGTTAGCAATTCTTCCATTGGGACGACGAGGGATGCGTTGCCACTCAAAAACAGTAACATCTGGCACAATTGCACTACCACTAAAGGTACAGCGCAACTCTGGAAATGCACAAGCTAACTGCTGCGGTTTGCCAACCTGATTAATAGCAGTGATTAAAGAGCCTTGTAAAATACTATGTTCTCCTTGAGGCATTGGCTTTTGGTAGATTCTCCCATCGATATATTCACTAGCAGGTTCTGTTTCTGGTTGTGCCAAAAACTCTTCTAAAGTTAGCTGGGTAAGTGGCTTTGTCGTTGAAGTCATGACAATTACCTAATCTTGTGCTTTAAACAATCCTAACGAACAAATAATTTGAGGTTCTTGAGTGCTACCATCCTCATGTATCAGACACAAATGGTCATCTAAATAGAGAGCAAGCACTAATTCAGCTAATTGTTGGTCATCCATACCACTCTTAAGAGCACGATTTAATCGGTCAACAGCTGACTGTCGCAAGGGATAGCGGTAAATCTGGTCAATTGCCTTGAGTAAGTCTGAGGTGGCGAGTAGAGGCATTTCTTTGGCATAGTGCTTGAGGCGTTCATAGGTACGGAACCTAGCACCTTTAGGGCGGCCTAATTGACCCCCAACGCTTTTCTCTTCTTCTGCTATTAATTCAGAACCCCGCTTGACTAAATCGTGATGTTGTGCATATCGTGCGATCGCTTTTGTCTCCGGTTCGCACCGCGCCATCCGCAATATCTCAAACTGAGATTGAGTAACACTATTACCTTCTCGGTCAATCCAAGCTAGCGCATCATTACTTTCTGCGGTTTTCATATACAGCAATACCCCTTCCGGTTGGGTAGTTGTTGGGATATGAGTACGGGTGGAATAAACCACATTGGGAAGATTTTCTATCGTCTTCTTAAGGGCTGGGTTATCATCTGTGGCATTCTTCCAAATTTGATACGCTTCTGAAGTTAAATCTACTTCGTTGTCCTCATCTCCTTCTAGAATTGCTGATTTTTCGTGGTACAAATCAAGCATCGTCTGCTCATTGACATCATCCTCAAAGAAAGCTTCATCAGTACCTACAACTTCTGCATTTTCCTGAAGTCGCTGACGTAAACGACTCCGCAAATTGATAATTTTCTCTACTCCTTCCGCAGGTAAAAAGGAATAACAGAGAATCTTCTCGGCAGTTTGACCAATTCGATCTACCCGCCCCGCTCGCTGAATCAGTCGTATAATTGCCCAAGGCAAATCGTAGTTAACAATAATCGCGCAGTCCTGTAAGTTCAACCCTTCACTCAAGACATCTGTAGCGACTAGAACTCGTAATTCCTCAGTACTAGAAATAAGCTTGGCGTTGCTGACTGGACTAAAGCACCAAGCTGT
>DALYIW010000056.1:27735-34633 GCA_031970155.1 Coleofasciculaceae cyanobacterium CTOTU46601
TCAACACCTTTTCTTGGGGATGAATATCACACAGTAGATTGACTAAAGCAGCTAGCTTCTGGTCTTTATCCGCATCCCAAGCGCCGCACTCATCTAGTAAACTAATCAAAGCTTGAGCGTCCCAGAGCAAATCTTTTTTTAGAGATGCCTTAAATAACTTAGGTCGAAGCCATTTAAACCGACGCTTGTAACGAGTGGCATACTCTTAGTAGACAACTGCTGCACGGCGACGATAATCTGCTTCAGTTAGAGACAAAAGTTCCTCAGTGGTTAGTTCCTCAGCTTCGTCTGTCTCTGGATCAATTAGTGTTCCGGCTTCGGAATCTATGTCCTCATCATTATTTCTAGTATCTAAGAGTGCGGCTTCTTGAGAACCAATCGGTAAAGGTAAGTCTTGTGCGATCGCATACAAGAAAATGTAATTCCGTAAGATGTGGCGGTCCAGAGACTGAAGGAAAGCCGGCCCCCCACTTTCTAAGCGCTTAAACAAGTTAGTACGGCAAAACCCCATCAACCGCTTCCCAGCACGAGATAAACCTTTAAGCTGCTGTGATTCAGCGGATGTTAACGATTTACTTTGAGCAGTTTTAGCCGATACCGCATAGTTACCTAACCCGTATCTCGGCAAATTCAGGGCATTGAGAAGTTTAACCACCTTCTCAGAGTAAAGGGCAGCATAAGCATCATCTTCACCCAGGCTGAACTTAACAGTTCGGGGTCTACGAATGGGAAAATAAGACCGGGTACCGTTAGGAAACTCTAGATACTTGCGCCCAGTTTCATCCGCGCTGGTGTAATTATCCTGAATAAAACTACGAGTCCGGCGCACCATGTAAAGCCGCATGAGTTCTCGCCAATCATCAGGATAGTCACTCTTCTCAAACGCAGCAAGCGATCGCACAGCAGCTTGATGTCTACGACTAAACTCAATTTCTCCCCCTAACTCACTCAGCAATTTTTCGGGACGTATTCCTAAGTTCTTGTCCTCTGGTACAAATAAACGGAGTTGATTCGATAGGTCAAGGTAAGTCTTGTTATAGGGTGTAGCTGTTAACAGAATGCATCGACTTTCATTGAGAGCAATATACTCCTGAATCGCCCGATAACGCTTTCCTTCACGATTCCGCAAGTTATGACTTTCATCAATTAGTACTACACGATAACGACGCTCATTCGGTAACTCATTCTGCACTCGGCTAATCGAGAGAACTTTTGCTCTTAACCCATAACGGTGAACATAGTCCTCCCACATAGTTACTAGATTTTTAGGGCAGATAATTAGTGTTTCTAAGAAAAAATCTTCTTCTAAAATCTTGGCTAAAGCGGAAGCAATCAACGTCTTGCCTAAACCAACAACATCCCCCACCAGCACACCGCCCCTACGGTTCACATGACGAGCAGCAATCTGAACGGCTGCCTTTTGAAAGTCAAATAACTGACTACTAAAATCACGAGGGATTTGATACTCCAAAAGGCCTGCCCTTGCTTCTTGGGATAAGTGATAAGCAATTTTTAGATAAATATGATAAGGAGGAATCGATTTTTCTCTAGCCCAACTTTCATCAATCAGGTCAACCAGTTCCTGGGAAATATCGATACACCAACGGTCATTCCATCGGTCATCAAACCATTTCTGAAGCTTCTGACAAGCATCATGATCTAAAACATCAATATTCAACTCTCCCTGATGTTGTAGCCCCGACAAAGTAAGATTACTACTCCCCAAAAAGCCGATGCTGGGATTAATTACGTCAGTCCGATGAACCAGGTAAAGTTTGGCATGAAGGGGATGCCTCAAAAATAATTTGACAATTACCTTCCGACTTTTGATTTGACGACTGAGGGTGCGTAAACCTGCCTCATCATCATTCGTAGGTGCCCCCCACGTCAGTTGTTCACAGAATTCTTGAGCGATTTGCCTCTTATAACGAATGACAATACTGTTGTCAATTCCTGTACCTTGATGGGAGAGTGATAAAGCCTCACGCACTTCATCTTTAGCTAACTGTTGCATCCCAACTAAGAGGCGACAGCAAGCTCCTTCTTTACCAGAAAACTGCTCAATTAGATCATCAATTTTGCGCCAACCTCTGAGATTGAAGTAGCCCACACAGAAATCAGCTCGCTGTGAGATTTGCAGCGTGTCCCGTAAAGTTTGCAGCAGAGATTGTTCGATGTTGTCAAAGATGCGCGGCATTTTTCACTATCGCCTAGAACACAATTTATAAGAGCGACAGAAAAGCTACTATAGCGGAAAACAGAAGTGCCATACGCTGAAAACGCAATTAATAATCAATCAAGCCGATTTATCCGTGATATGTACGAAGTTCGGCAAAGGCAGGCAGCCTGATTTCCAGATATTTAAAAACAATAGAGTCAAGGTAATGCAGAGATTTCAGGTTTTAGCTGACAATGAATATCAAGGTATTAAGCATTACCATAATAATAATTGTATTCTCCATAAAAAACCGAGAAATGGTCACTTAACAAAGAAACAAAAGCGAGAAAATAAGGAACAAGCTCGCCGGAGAGTTCGAGTCGAAAATGTGATTCGGCATCTCAAGATTTTCCGAATTTTATCAAGTCGTTACTGAAACAGAAGAAAGCGCTTTAGCCTACGAGTTAACTTGATAGCTGGACTCTATAATTATGAACTGAAATTGGCTGTATCATCGTAATTCCGCAAGAGGTCTACTGAAGAGGTCGATCAGTTTGGCAATCGTCGCTACTTTTTATCTAGCGTTATTTGCACGTTTTGACCGCTAACGCCGCAAGATATTCAAGCCAGTATTGGGAAATAAGCCAGTTACTGCCGCTGTTTGCACCCAAATAGAAGCCAAAGCTTCAATCGATCTCGCCTTGATTAATCCACCTGCATCGATCGCGTCATAACCGCACTCCTCAATCAAACCAGCGGCGATCGCTTTGGCATCAGCATCATCACCACAGTACAGCAAGCTGGGTCGTTCTGTCCCAAACTGCCGTGAGTCAGCTTGGAGCAGTTCGACAAAGGTGAGATTAAACGCTTCGACCACTTTTGCACCGGGCGCGAGTTGAGCAATCTGCTCAGCTACTGAAGACGTGAGTTCGATTGGCAATCCTAATGTCTGCCCCTGAAAATCCGGTCGTAGACCGCTGACGCAAGTGATGAGCACTTTTGCCATCTAGTGAACCTGCCGCGTTGAGTGCGTCTTCTAGCACCGCATATTGCACCGTCAGCATAATAACCTCTCCGAACCGGGCGGCTTCGGCTGGCGTTCCGGTGCGGGCGTTGGCTCCAGCTGACTTGGCGATCGCATCAAGCTTTTTTAGATCACGAGAGTAGCTGAACATCACTTGATGCCCTTGCCTTGCCCAAAGCCTACCAATCGCACTACCCATATTGCCAGAACCGATCATGCCAATGTTCATAATTGCCTTCTCCTCATGATGCAACTAAAGGTTAGGATACAGCCAGCGTTGGCACCGGAAGTAACTAGCTCAGTCATTCTATCCAAGCAAGCATTCACGCCTGCTGCAAACTCGTAGCGGGTCAACGAGCGATCGCCGCGAAAGGCGCGGTTTGGGTAGCCAACGATGCAGCCATAGCGTTCGACCAAGGAGTGTAGGGCCTGAAATGCCCAATCGGTCGGCTGTACATCAGACAGTTGGGAGACAGAGGTGATTTGACTCAATGCATTACTGGATTGCGGTTCTACAGAGGGTTGAGCCAAGACCTCACTGTGCATCAATAAACCCAAGAAGCCGATACTGCTGACGATCAACCACCATATTCTTACATAGGCGTGAATCTCAACGGCTTTCGTTCTAGTCATGGTTTGTTTGTCGATTCAAACATCGTTCTCGATGGTATTGATTGGTTGGTTCTACCTGAGTGGTCAACCAGTAACCTGTTAGCGCGATCGCGATCGTAATTAAACCTGAGATCACATTTACCTATGCAACTTCTAGTTGAACGGTATGATGTGGGCAACTCATGCGATCGCTGCCACACCATGCCGTGTATGCAGTGACAATTAACTTAGGCTCTTGTCAGCTTTTGGTGATCGAGGCTCTTGAGCTACCCTGGAAGCGAGAATTTTTGTTGCCTGAATTAGCGATCGTGTCCGTTTTCACCAAAAGCTGACGTGAACCCTTTTTAAGGAGAGCTAAGGGGGTTTGATACCTTCCAAAGATCCCTAAGCAGGTTGCAACTGTGTACCATCCTCCTTGCCCTCAGCACTGTAAGCAAACAGGTGCTCATTAAACACCCCTTGAACAGCTTGCTTGTATGAACCCAGATGATCATGCAGCAGTTCTGCTGCAACTGAAACCCAGGTAGTCATGATCACACCTGCATTATTCATCCGTAGCACACAGGCATCCTCAGCCCGTTTGCTCCAAGCACCCGATGCATCAAGAACCGCATACACCTCAAACCCTTCTTTAGCAGCATCAATGGCTGGAAAGACTAGGCACACATCGGTTGTCAGAGCAGACATGATCAGTTTCTTGCGTCCGGTAGCTTTGACTGCCTCAACGTAGGCGGGGTCAGCCCAGGCATTGACCAAATGACGGTTGATCACAGGTAAATCGGGGAACAACTCCAACAACTCAGGAATGATTGAGCCGTTGATGCCCTGAGCAAAGCTGCTGGTTAGCACGGTGGGCATATTGAGAACCTTCGCCAGTTTTCCCAGTGCAATAATGTTGTTTCGCAACTCAGTCGTATCAATTGACTTGATGCCCCCAAAGAAGCCTTCTTGATGGTCAATCAACAGCATGGCTGCATTGTCAACACTAAGACGATCGGGATATGGGGTATGAATGTTTGTGCTAGGAGTTGTGGCGCTGCTCATAATTGTTGCTCCATAATTGTTTGGTTTTTGAATTGTTTGGTTTTTGGACAAAGCGGAACCATAAGACTTGCAAATTGTAGGCGGAATTCCGCCTGGTCGTCTTGGATGATCCTGCCAAGCGTCGGTATAATCTTGCCCTAAGCACGAAACTGACTGGGCGGCACCCCAACCTGGCGTTTGAAATGGCGAGCTAGGTGACTTTGATCGACAAAACCAACTTGAGTCGCAACAGTCGCGATCGACAGATTGGTGGTTTTCAAGAGCTGTTTTGCTTGCTCAACCCGACATTGAATCAGATATTGATGCGGTGTGAGTCCGGTCGATTGCTTGAACAACCGACTGAAGTAAAACGGACTCATCCCGACCGATTGTGCAATTTCAGTGATGCTGGGATTCTGCGCGGCATGTGCATGAATATATTCGATCGCCTGCTGAAGTCGCGCTTGCGGCAATCCATCGGTGTAGTGACGAACCTTGAGAGGTTGTGTTGAGTAATGCTGGATTAATTGCGCCGAGATTGCCATCGCCATTGCCTCGGTGTAGAGGCGATCCCATACTCCAGTCGTCTCCAGCTTCGTTTTCAGTGTGATGCCAATCTGGTAAATGAGTGGGTCATTTAACTTAAACTGCGGCATCAATTCCAAACCATCCACGTTTGCCACATCAGCCATCAATCGAACCATCAACGCAGACTCAAGATATAGATGAATAATTTCACAAGCATCGTGTAAGCGAACTGACACAGGCGCAGTTGCCGGGGTCAAGCAAATATCACCTGCTCTAAAGCGATCGCATTGGAACTCTCCATTGACCATTCGCTCTTTCTCAACGGGAGCGTGATTCAGATGAATGGTGATGAAGTGTTGAGGAAAACAATGTTCAGGTGTTTCAAAGGCAGCGAGAAAATGGTGATGCGCCAGTTGAATTCCGTTCCATGAGGTAGCTTGACTCGAAAGAACTGGCAGCCCTGGAAGCACCTTTAAGATCGATTTGTCGTGAGCCGCGTTAACAGTGATAGGTTTTGCTCTATTCATAGACTCTCCAACAACTCAACCACTTTCCTTTTAATTTTTACCTCAGACGCCCTTTACAATAGTTGTGAATGATCAAAACGCAAAGCAGTCACAGCCCATACCACCCCAGAAACTAGAGAGAGAGCTAGCCGTATTCAGCGATGAGGCGGTGCGGCAGGTGGCTTTATGAATGTGGCTGCATAGATAGGAAAGAGTTACAGCTTTCTTGCTCAGTGGGCAAGTATTCGTTATTGGTGTGAAGATGAGAGTCGAATGGGTCTGCACACGATAAAAAGGAGAAAACTAATGAGCAAAGGAATTAAGCCGAAGGGAATAATTCAATGGGATTTTATATATCTGTGGCTTTATGGTTTGGTTGAACCTGTGACAGGTCAAAGTTTTTTCTATGAGTTTACTCATCTAGATACTATATGTTTCGAGAAGTTTTTAGAATTATTCGCTCAAAGATATCCTGAGGATTTGCATATCATTCAGTGGTAGGTTGGGTTAAGCGTAGCGCAACCCAACTTACGCTACGCCAAATGTTGGGTTTCGTTGCTCAACCCAACCTATAATTTAAGCGGCACCAGAAGCTCATCAGCTTATTCAGGTCGTGTGTTTTTTTCTATACGACTTAGAAGGTCAACGATCGCGATCAGTCCTTGAGTAACAACGTAAATCATCCCACAGACAATGCTTGCTTGTAATAAATAAGGAACAAGCACCAAAGGGGAAGAACCACCTAGGAAAATACCTCTAGCAAAAAAACCAAAAATCAAACTGAATAAAACTACAACGAAGTAGCCGAGATACTGAATTATTTTTAAGATAAAAATAAATCGAGTATACAGTCTGACTGGATTAGAGTTAGTTTGTTCCATTTTTATCACCCAGCTCATCTATACAGATTACTTAAAATCAGCAAAAAAGTGTCACCCGCAGGTAACACTCTCATGCAATCTGTGCTGAAAACTATAGTTAAATCTATTTAGAAGTAGGGAGTAGGGAGTAGGGAGTAGGGAGTAGGGAGTAGGGAGTAGGGAGTAG
>DALYIW010000057.1:0-16418 GCA_031970155.1 Coleofasciculaceae cyanobacterium CTOTU46601
ACAACCAACAACAAGTATTCTTTACAAACGACCAACAACCAACAACCAACAACAAGTATTCTTTACAAACGACCAACAACCAACAACCAACAACAAACAACCAACAACAAATAACTAAAAACGCTTACTTGCTGTGACATCCTTATTTGGCTGTGGCAGTGTGGGAAAATGAGTTGAGCCTGTTTGTGTAATTTTTTGAATGGTATAATCGCTTGGTGTTTTTGGTCGCACAGAATCGTTCCAATGAAACACTGCTCGACGCCGTACCACTTCAGTCCGTAAATCTTCAGCACAAACTAATTCAACACGCGTCGGTTCAGGACTCCAGGCAAAACGAACACATTCTACTGGACTTCCCTCATTTCCTCGTTGCCGCAAGAGGGCATAGGCAGCTTCAGTAGTGGGAATTACTGATGCTTTTACGATACTGACGGACAGATTAATTCCATTTTCGTCAACTGGCTTTTCTTTACCCTTTTCAGTCAGTAATAACTTTAATTGCAGGGTTTCGCCAGGTTGTAATAGTGCTGATTTGTTGGATTCCGGTTGAGGATTTTGCTTTAATTTTAGGTCAGCCAGTGAAAATTGAATGAGCGTTCCTGATAGGAGTTTATCAAGTGAGGGGCTTGGTAATAATAAATCACTGGTAACCCCTTCAGAATTAATTCGCTGAAGCTTTAGTTGAGCAGTAAATTTGTCTCCTACGGTGGTATCGTCCCAATCGTAGCGCAGCGCCATCACGCTATCTGGATTGTATTCACGCCGATCAACTGAGAGCTTGACTGTATGGGTGACTAATTCCTGATTGGTAGGGGTGACTAACTCCTGAGTGGTTAGGACTTTAACATTACCAGAAGCATGAGCCGCAGGAGATGCTAACTGACGGTTATATTCTGGGTCTTCAAAATGAATGAAATATGGCTGCAAGGGTAAGGGGAATGCAGTTTCGTCGATAATACGAAGCTCGAAGGAAAGAGTTTGACTGAAGTTATCTGTAACAGCTGGTGGTTGAACGATAGGTTTAACCTTGGCGGTGACAGTTAGAGTTTCACCCGCTACTTTGTTGACCAAATATTCTTGCAGTGATTCCTTTTGATCAGGGGTAAAACTGATGTTGAGTGGCTCAGCTTCTGGGGTGTTGTCCGGAGACTTTGGCTTAGTATAACTGTACTTAAAGGTTTTCCCAGCATCAGTTACTTCAACCTCAATGTTCCAGTTAGCGATCGCCATACTCCCCTGTTCAGACTTGATGTCAAACACCAACTCCCCATCCCACTGGGCATTAACAGCCCCTTTGGCAGGGGAGTGGAGTATCATTTGCAGTCGGCGAGCGGGTTGTTGATTCGGGGGTGTA
The DNA here is from genome assembly GCA_031970155.1 of Coleofasciculaceae cyanobacterium CTOTU46601. Taxonomy (GTDB): domain Bacteria; phylum Cyanobacteriota; class Cyanobacteriia; order Cyanobacteriales; family Coleofasciculaceae; genus DALYIW01. The sequence goes on from DALYIW010000057.1 coordinate 1,355, forward strand.
CCAAATTCAGCAAAGAAGGCTTCGTCAGCAGGAGAGGGAGTTGCCAGTAGATTTCGCTCTACCTCAAAGTAGCTAGCCCAAGGCTGTAAAGCAGTATTTTTAGCTGTATCCTGGTTGTCGGGTAATGGTACAGGACGAGGCATCCGGTGTTGGACAGGGATACTGCCAGAAACCATGACGGCACCTGTTGTCGATTGATTGTTCTCCGACTTGATACCGTTGTGTCGCAAAAGCTGGTTGCGGATGGCAAACATTGTACCGGGGCGATCGCCTACCATTAAGTATCGAACTGCACCAGGTAAAACAGGCTGCCACCGCTGGAACTCATAGCGAAGTTCTTTTCTATCAGGCGAGTTGAATTGCTCCTGCTCATTAATAGAAGGTAAGGGTGGAGCAGGTAAAACAGGTAACAGACTCTTAATCGCAGATGCGCGGAAGCGGGGTGGCAGTCCGGCAGTAGGACCATTGGCACTCAAAGCAGAACGATATTGAACCATGTGCTGCGGTGCCTGCCACCAAAGCGTGAGTGGATCAGCTGCTGTTTTCCCCAAACTGCCGATCGCAGCTTGTTTATCCTCTGTGTATTGAACGCTTAGGCGTATAGCACTTAAACCCCAAGGCCATTTTTTAGGTGTTGTTGCCTCTTGAGGTTTAGTTTCTGGAGGTTTAGTTTCCGGACGTTCAGTTAGGTAAAGCGGTTGCACACCTATTGTCTGAGGTGGAGCAATCTCAAATGGATGTACATTCGTGGGCAGCTGATTACCGCCGAATTGCCCTTCACTGAACCGTAATTTAGTGACAGATGAGCGCAGACGAAATACTCGTTTAGCAAGTCGTTGCGGCGTTTTAATCTCTAAAACGATCGCAAAACCATAGGTAGTCGTCAGAAGTGCTTCTGTTTCCGCCTCAGGGTTAATATTTTTCTTAATTTCACGGGAACGCACAATGGCAACGGGTGACTCTGGTGAGAGTCGCAGGTGAGTTTCCTTGGCCCAGATTAAGCTGCGCTCATCAATATCTTGAAGCTCTTCCCAAAAATGACTAGCGACAGGAAGCAGCGAACCAGACGCTTTATCCAAACAGAGTAATTCTGTGGATACCAGTAGAGGTTCATAGTTGCTACTGGTTTTGGCTGGTTTAAATTCCAAGCCGAGATAGGGACTAACGGCGAAGCTTAGAGGTACTGGGTTTGCCTGATTGTATAGTTTCAACTGGGCTGGTAGTAAAGTAGCAGCAACATGGCGACTTGGTTGGGTTGTTGAATCTTTTGGTTTGTTCAAAAGGCCACTGCTTAAAATCTGCACGCCTGTCAAATACCAACTGTAAGATTGTTGGTTGGGTTTGCGATCGCGACCAACTCCCTGCATTGCCAGCAAACTATTCTGACGCCAGAGAATGCGCTCACTTGCTACATTACCTCGCTCAATAGGACCTTCCAGAACTCGCAGAACCTGCCCATTGTTCAAATTCCAAAGCTTCACGCTGCCGTCGTCTGAGCCAGAGATGGTCTTTTGCCGATCTGGGGTGATGGCAACGGCTCCAACTCCATCGGTGTGACCTTGTAGGCTTAACAGTAACTGCCCATTGTCCAAATCCCAAAACTTCACAGTGCTGTCATCTGAGCCAGAGACTGCCCGTTGCCGATCTGGGGTAATTGCCACTGACCTAACCTTGTCGGTATGACCTTGCAAAGTTCTCAGTAACTGCCCATTCTGCAAATCCCAAAACTTGACGGTGCCATCCTCCGAACCAGAGACAGCACGTTGCCGATCTGGGGTAATTGCCACTGATGTCACCCCTTTAGTGTGACCTTGCAGAGTTTGCAGTAACTGACCCTTGTCCAAATCCCAAAACTTGACGGTGCCATCGTCTGAACCAGAGACTGCCCGTTTCCGATCTGGGGTAATCGCCACTGACGTAACCCCTTTAGTGTGACCTTGCAGAGTTCGCAGTAACTGCCCATTGTCCAAATTCCAAACCTTGACAGTGCCATCGTCTGAACCAGAGATTGCCCGTTGTCGATCTGAGGTCATATCAACTGACCTGACTTTGTTGGTATGACCTTGTAGAGTTCTCAATACTTGCCCATTGTCCAAATCCCAGAACTTCACGGTACCGTCATCTGAGCCGGAGACTGCCCGTTGTCGATCTGGGGTAATTGCTACTGACCTGATTTTATCGGTATGACCTTTGAGAATTTGTAGCAATTGCCCATTCTGCAAATCCCAAAACTTCACGGTACCATCGTCTGAGCCAGAAACGGCTCGTTGCCCATCTGGACTCATCGCCACGGCTTGCGTCGGGGGGTTATGGTCGGGTGCAGCCACAGGTGGATACGCTTCTCTGAAGGCATCAAAGGCATAATTCAACGCAGTGGAGCGGCTCAGGCGGGCGGGTGTATCGGGTAAGGTTGCCATTACACTCTGCAAACCCGTGGGCTGTGGTGCAGTTAAAGGATTTTGCAGGCGGAACCAATTTTCTTCTAGGGAAAGGGGGTCAAGCCGCGACCAAGTGCGACCAACGGCAGTATCAAAATTAGAGATAGCAATTTCTACCGTTGCGTTATTCCCCCAGGATGAGAAGTTCAAGGCGAGAGATAAATCAGATAATGGCTTAGTTGTCAAGCAGATGATGGGGTCAATCTGAAGGGAACTAAGAGTAGTTGTGTTTGTTGGTGGCTGCCCTGAGAGTAGTTCTAGACCATCAGTATTTTTGTCTTGCAGTCGTCCGAGGAATGGCATGGTCAACAGCAGCCATTCTGGGGCTTGAGGGTCTGATGGTGCATAATCTTGTGGGTTGCTGAGAATGCCCAGTTGACTACCGTTGGGGAGAAATTGTAATGTTGTTGCGCTAGCTGGTGCGATCGCTTCTTTTCTAACCCAGTGTGGCGCACTTGCTTCTACCAGCAAAGTATCAGCTGATAACTTATCTAGCTCTGGCGTGTCACCCCCAGCTAATTGAGCGCGTAACTTTGCCGCCAGATAGCCAGAATTAGCATTTTCCAGTGCATTAATTCCTTCAACCGGGTCAGTTGTACTGATGTTACTTTGTGCCGATAAGAATCTTTTGAAGGTTTCAGGTAAAGTTAATCGTACTTCTTGTACAGTTGTCCAGCGACGGTCATTTTCTAGGGTAAGTTGAGTCCCTGGCAAAATATCAATGAGCTGATGTTCGACAACAGCTAAAAATTGCCACGATTGATTTTTAGCCAGCTGAAAAAGTAACTCACCTTTACCCACAACCAGTACTTCTGCGGGAATCAAATGTTGGTTGAGCAGAATACGGATGGTATGACGGATGTGCTTTAGCGCTTGCGGTTGTCCGGTGGTGGTTAGTGCTGAAGGCAACGTTAACTTTGTGAGATTACCTTCAGGTTTAATGCTCATTTCCTTAGGCCAAGAAATCAGATTTTTGATCTCTAGAAAGCCATTTAATAGTAATGATTCATTCCACGAAGCCTTCTGCTCCTGCCATTGAGCGGTATAACCAAAGACCACATCCCCTGCGGAGGAAGCATAGACTTGAGCTTGTACATCAGAAAGCTGTTGTGTTTGGTCAGATGAAATGGGATTAGTTTGTAGAAAAGTCCCCCATTGACAAGACACCAAGGCTTCAATGAAAGCAGTTTTCAACCGCAGCTTTGGTATATCTCCTTGTTCCGAGTCAGTTTCAAACGTCAAGGCAGCAAAACCTGGAGCTTCGCTGGAATTTACGTGCATTCCAGGTAGTAGCTGTAAGTTCGAGTACTTGGGTGTGTAGCTTTGCCACTGAAACTGCAAAGCGTTTTCAGTGAACAGAATCGAACGAGCATTTACCCCTATTTCCATGTCCCGGAAGAGAGAGGCAGATTCCCAAAGAACGTTGGTATTCTGCTGAGTGTTAGCACCAGCCAGCAGAAAGCGAACTTTTGCTTCAAAAGCCGACCGTTCCTGTATTGAAGTTATCTTGGAACCAGCTTGGTAATTCTGGCGCACCTCTGCCGCACTCAAAGCACAACTGTAGATGGCGACGAGATGATACTCTCCTAACCAGTAACGCTCTCTACTCAATTCATCAGCTAGGGCTAGGCGATAGTTAGCATCCCAGTTAGAGAAATCGCCGCCAATAGTTGTATTAGCTTGCTTGACACCGTTAATGTACAGCCTAGCTACCCCCGCTGCATCTCTGGTGTAAACTACGTGAGTTAAATCAGTTTTCAGCGTGCCAGGTGGTGTTACTAGGAGTGGTTCGCCGTTGTTGCCAGTTGTCGTTGTACGCAGGCGAACACCATAGAAGTCTGAGGCTTGCTTATTATCCCATAGCCCTTGTTGCAGCGAGATGTTACCGTTTGGTCCATCTTGCGCGAGGGTTACGATACGTGCTGGGATGCCTGCTTTGGGGGTGGCAGTGCTGGCTGGCTTAATCCAAGCTTCGATAGTAATTTCGTTGGTGGCTTTGCAAGCTTGAGTGAGCTTTTTGGCTGCGCCAGCAGATTTTACGATGGTAGGGGCGTTGATTGCTAAACCACCACCTGGAAGCCATGTCTTAGCAGCAGGATTCTCTATTATGAGGTTCAACGGTTCACCCACACCTGACACATCTTTGACTGTGGTACCGTCGCCTTCGGCAAAGGTGTAGAGAACCTGCAAACCATCTGTTACTCGTTCTCTTCCCAGTTCTACTGAGAGTAGCAAAGAAGCCTTATGGTTAAACTCGTTAGAAGCAACATCAATTACTAACTTTAAGTCTTCACTAGAGAGAGGCTCTAAGGTTGCTAATTCTGGAAATGTATAAGTGCCTTCAATGAGCTTATCTGATTCGGTTTGGGAGAAAGATAGTTTTTTAGATTCTGTTGACCAGACTATTTTCCCTGCTGTTTCTTCCTCGCTTTCATCTAATTTGATAGACCATTCAACACCAAATAGGAAGAAATTGAGTTGAATGTTTTCTACGTCAATTCTATTTTGATCGCTGTTTAGACTAATTTTCTTCCACAAGAGGCGGGGCGCATCTGAGGCTTCATCACTCTGGAGGGCAAGCGGCCATTCGCCCATTTCTGAACCGGGGGAGATATAGGAAATTGCTTGGGTAAATTTGGCAGTAGGATTAGGAGACTTTTGCTGGCGGACTTGTTTGATTAGCTTGTTGATGCCTAGTTTAAAGTCTGGGTCTCCTGGCAGAGTTTGTAATGCGGTTTCTTCTGCTGGCGTCATGGGGCCAGTCCAGCTTAAGACCCAGGTTTGCGATCGCTCATCAATCTCAATTTTGAAGGTACCAGGTAAAGCCGCATCTGGAGCAGGCCGCGCTTCTAATTCAACGGCAGTTAGTTTAAGTGTAGGATTAGGCTCAAATGTCAGACGAACTGCATTACTAAATTCCTTCAACTCACCACCACTGGTCAGCGGCAATTGCAGTCTACCAATGATGGTTAATTTCTCTATTTGTTCGCCTTGAATGCTGACTTGTTCCAGGGTTAACGGATAAAAGCGCAGGTTGAAGATAGAGACAAAATCATCAGGTTTATCCTCAGCTTCAGCTAATCGCCACTCGTAACCTGTCAGGAAATTATGTTCGCGAGAAAAAGCTTCAGGGTCGTTAATATCTTCCGCTTGTTCAGAAACAGTACTTTGACGAGTAAAGCTTCCAGTTTCAACTTGAACTGGCAAATCGCGGAACCAAATTTTCCAGGAGTGTTGCTCGCCTATTTGTAAGTTAACAGTATCTAGGGCTGAGATAAGTTCGTAGGCTTCACTCTCACCTTTGTCTTTGTGGAAGGTGATAGGTGTTTTAATCAGTTTGGTAGTGGCAATTGTTGCAGAACGCACTAACCCACGCTGGTCACGAAATCCACCATTTCCATCAGCATGAGCTGCCATACTGCCAGCTTCTATGATGTAGGGATTATCAGCCTGAACTGTACCAGTGATTTGTCCGTTATCGGTTTCTACAAATTTACCTGAGATACCTCGTAGGGCTGTTTCTTTGGATAATGCGATCGCAACCCCATTTTGCAAGTTCAAGCTACCAGGATACGGCCCAAGGTCAAACGTGGGTTCAACAGACCAATCGAATGGTTCAATTAAATGTTGAATGACCGTTTGCTCACCTTGTTTAACAAATGCAGCCGTAGCATCCACACTCGAAAGACTCGCAAGTTCACTTAAGTGCTGCCAGTGTTCAGCAAACGTCTCGCGAGTCAGGGGTTTTGGTGGTTCGGGTGGCGGCGAGTCAGGTAGCGGTGAAACCTCATCAGGATTACGGGGAATTTTCGGCAGTTGAGCGAGGGCGTTGATTTCGTCCGTGTAGGGAAGATCGAAGCGGTACTGTACAGGCAATTGAGTCGCCTCGTCGGGCGTCAGTCCAGTGGTTGCAGCATTAGCCTTTGGATCGAGTACAACCCCAGGAATTGACAGCGATACCAGAGGTAAATCAAATAAAGATTTCCATTCCCGCGCAGGCTGTGCTTTTGACATCAACACAGGCCAAGAGGCGGCACCACTTTCGCCCGATACTCCAAAAAACCAGTCTTTTGGGACAGCAAACTTACCATCCTGACTGTTTGCCGTGCCTAACTCAAACGGCACCAACTGACGACTGGCGCTGGGATAATTGGGGGGCGATTGAGTTTGAGTTAAAGGCAACGCCTGAACCATTGGTAAGGTGGCATGGCGCTGCCAAATCAAGGGAAAATACTGGCTGAAGGTATCCGCAGGTAAAATTTTCCGCTCTACCATCTTGCCAAATATCACCTCATCTGCTTCATAGGCAAAATTCCAGGCTTTCAGGAGTGCTGATGGTAGTTCGGTAGATGCTGGTTGCGTTGGTTGGGGGCGGAGGGAGAATTCTAGTTTTTCCAGGGTGACGATCGCAGGATTGGGGAAAAGATCGAGTTCGGGTTTAATGGTTTTTAAGGGAAGCGATCGCACTCCCGAAATCCAGTTTTGTAAATCAGGTAGTGCATCCTCAGGCGTCGGTTTCCCAGTACTCAGCCAGAATATCCCGTTTAAAGTCACTTCTGGGTCAAGGATACTCAAAGTCACTCTCGTAACCTGAAACTTAACTTTCCCTTCAGAGTCAGTTACTTTCTTTAAAATCCATCGACCTTCTTGTAAACGTTGAGCATTCGTCAACGTGACATTCCAGGGTTGCTCATTTGAGTGTTCTTTTAGTACTTCTGGTCTGTCATTTCCTAGAGAAACTGCTCCTTGAATTAAAGACTTTGGTATTTCCGTCTGATTGTCTACCTCAGTAAATTTTGCTAATCCACTATCAAGGTAAATTTGCTCGGTCAAATTGGGAACCGGAAGCTGTGCCCATCCATTTTCCAGAGGCATAAATCCCCACAGAACAGCTGGTTGTATCGGCTCATCTTCACCTAACCATTCAGGGACTGATAAATTCTGATTTTTCCGCAAAAACTGAGGTACTTCTATCGGGTTAAACGCTACTTTTAAATCCGAAAATGTGAAAGATTCATGCCATTGCTCAGCAATTTTTTCATAAATATAATTAAGTCTTTGTCCAGTTGTTATGCCTTCAGACCCAGCCTTCACAACAATCTCTAGAGAAGCTTGAGAAGGGTCTGAATTTTCCTGGCGTTTCACAGCAATATCGCCAAGAACAAACCGTGCTAAAGAAGTAGGTGGATTCTGCTGGTCATAAGGTTGCTGGTCACTCAGTAACAAGCTGAAATCATCTGGGGCGAAGTGCAGTTCTGGTGTTTGCTTCCAGATAGGGATTTGCCAGTAGAGACGAGGAATATCTAAAGGATTGGTTATCTCTAGTGTTACCCAATTTGGCGTGTTGACTGAAATTTCTGAAGAGCTATTGAGAGGATTTTTAGGATTGAGATAAATACTTAACTGCTGCCAAGCTTTGCGCCAAGTAATTTGCTCAGTTTCTGTCAGGCGTTCCTTTTCAAGGGTCAAGCGAAACTGACGGTTGTTGGGGGCTAGATCAGGTAGCAGCTTTGCTACTTGAAATGGAGCAGAAATTTTCTCTTCTTGCCAAGGTAGTTTAGTTTTGCCGAAGATAGAAAGACCGCTGCTATGTACAGATACCTCGCTAAGAAGTCGTGCTGCTCCTTCCCGTCCCTGTAGTCCATTAGCTACCTGTTCTAAATTCAGCGCTTTAAACAATTCTGTCTTAGCATTATTGTTTTGTTGTTTAAGCGCATCCAGATGAATTTCACCAGCTAGGCAAATTAACTCGTTCGGGAAAAAAGCCTGGTCATCTCTACAGGGACAATCCGCCGGCCACGCTTCAGAATTTGCCTGGACTAAGAGTAGTGATAATTGCCCTTTGGTGAGCAATTGTCGAATGGCGTCTACTGTTAGTTCAGTCGGTAATTTTTCTTGGCTTTCACGGTTCCAGTAGTAAGATTGCTGCGGAGTGGGGCTGATTTGTACCTGCCTAATACGGCACAGTAATAAGAGTGTACCAGGTAAGTAAACCTTGTCCTGCCCTAGACCACGACGAGGTGTGTTATCTAAAAAAAGATTCCGAAAAGCCCAATTTTTCTGTGGTTCTGCTAATTTAATAACCTCAACATCAGCAGACCAGAATGGGCCTTTGACTTTGACATTAGCCATTGATTTATCAGGAATTTGAGGCATAGCTTGAAAGGGGAGGTTATGAGTTTCGTTGTGAATGAAAGTTCGTGAGTTTCTATCTGGATGTCTTAGAGTTCTTGTGGGGTGAATGCATTCATGTCGCTGGGGGCGGCACTACCTCGGCGGGCGCGAACCTTTAATTCTCGATCGCGTAATCCTTTGTTGGTCGAGGCATTGTACAATCGCTCAATTGCGTCTTTGTCGGGTTGGGAAGTATACAGCGACTGGAGTTGATGACCTTCTGCTACTGTCATTAAACCGTGGTAGCGAATTAGCGCCTTACCAATCAGTAGTTTGTTTCGCAGTATCTCTGGCAAGGTGTCAAGTTGGGGTCGGATTGGTAGGGTAAAGTTAACGTCTAGGGTGCCTGTCAACTGGGTAATGATGGATGCGATCGCATCCTTAAATAACGCATCACCCATCAAGTTCTGTAACGCCTCCAACTGTTGATTACTACCTAATCGACCCTTCCATCTCAATTGAGTCGCTTCAATAGTTAGCTGAGACTTTAATAATGCAGGCAAATCATTAGCTTGAGGCCGCCGCTTAATTCCAGAGGCGCTGACTTTCACCACAGAACTTTGACCCGCATCAGCATCAATCGCTGTTAGCAATCTTCCCACAGCATCCCGCAGTTCTAAATCTCGACGGGTATCATTACTAATACTTTGAAGTGCAGTACGCTGTTCAGCAGTTGGAACAGTTCCCAACCAAGCAAGTTCGCTTGTGCTAATCTGCAATCTGCCGCTGAGTACACTAGGCACTTCTTCCGGCAAAGTTATCGATATTTCCCGATTATCCAGAGTTTGCACCAGAGAATTGACCGCTTCAAGAAAAGCCGGAATTTGCGCCCATCGTTTGAGAGTTTGTTCATCTTTATCAAACAAAGCACCCCTCCAGCGGAACTTAGTATAGTTACCCGAAGATTGCTCCGGAAATTCAATCTTATTTGCCAAACTTTGAGGCACCTGATCGAGACCCAAGGGCGCAGTTACTTTGATGACATCTGCATCATTTTGTGGGGATTGAACAGAGGTAAGTCTAGTCAATGCCAGCTTGAATCCCTCATCACCAACTAATCCTAATAAAGCAGCTTTAGCCTCAGGTGACATAACACCTTTCCAGACCAAAATACATTCAGTGGGTTCAGGAAAATCTACCCAATTACTCAAGTCTGATGGTAAGGATTTTATCGCTCCAATTGGTTCTTGACTGAACCAGTCTTGATATAAACGTTCCAACGCTTGCTGGTCTTCTAAATCGTCAAATAAACGATTTAATACCTGTTGGTCATCTGGGGAGCTAAATAAATTCCGCAGGGTTTCTTTTTCTGTTTCGGTTAGAGGTTCCTTGCAGCGTAGTAAGCGTGGCAGAGTGAACAATGCAGAGAATTCTTTGTTAGCAATTTGTTGGAGCAGATTACCAAAAGATTGAATGAATGGGTCGCCTTCGCGCAGAGATGCTTTGATGCGATCGCTCAACTGATTAATGGATAAATTTAGATTATTTGCACCTCTCCACTTGATTAGGCCATTGTCGTTTACAGGCGGCAATTCCAGTCCTGAAAGCGGATGCTTGATTTGCTGTTCCAATTTAGTCTTATCGACTCGCGGCCAAGCAAAGTCAATCTTGATATCAATCTGTTTCGTCTCAATGTTGATATTTTGCGTTTCAGAGGCAGATTGATTTGTATAGAAATCCTTAACCTCCTGGATTAAAGCATTGATGCCGTTGGTGAATGTCGCATCTTGAGAAAGAGCGCGTAAAGCAGCTTCTTCAGAGGATTTCATTACCCCTTTCCAGGTCAAAACACTCTGCTCTGATGCCACTTCAATTTTGAAATTGGGGATATTTGAAGTGAGCGAAATTTTCTGAGGTAGGGTTAGGGTGAATGTCTTATTGACCAAATTAATTAGGCTGCTAATACCTAACTTGAATGGTTGGTCTCCTGGAAGTGCCTGTAATGCATTTTCTTCCGAATCAGTCATTGAACCTGTCCATTGCAAGACCCAGTTTTGCGGTGTGCTTGGTGGATAATTAACCTGAATCTTAAAGGAAGCAGGGAAATTTGAGGAATCAGGACGAGGCCGTGGAGGTACATTATAAGGTTCTGTGAAGACAATAGTCTTCGCCTCCATAGACTCTAATAAATTGCTAACAGCAGATTGGAATACCAGTAAATTTTGCTGATAATTCTTCAGTGCTGTCCGTTGTTCTGCGGTCATTGACCCGCGCCAAGTAATGTTAGTTGTACTGAGGCGAAGTTGGTTTTGTAGAACAACAGGTAAATCGAGACCTGATGGCAGTTCAGGGTAATCTAGTTTGGCTCTCAGTTCTGTTGGTAGGTTATCCAGTGTTGGTGCTGTGGAGATAGCACGAGTGGTATACCACTCACGCAAGAAATCCTCTGCTTTAATTACCTCCTTGTTGGGAGTTTGAGGCAATTTCTTGTTGGGATGTTGAGGCAATTTATTTAAGTCTTCTACTGAATTCAGCAAGATATTATTGCGGTCTTCACGAGTGAAAACGCTCACTACAGATAGAAGATTATTGGTGAAAGCAATCTTACGGTTTGTGTCTCCAGGAATTTGGGTTTTATCGTAAGTGCGTTTAAGTGGCTCCTGGGTAATTTGCTGTAGGGTTGTGTTGAGAATGTAATCAGGTTGTAAAGTTGCAGGAGGTTTGAGTGTGATAATTTCTGCTAAGAAGCGCTTCCCTAACTGCCTGAGTGCATAATTACCCTTTGCTTTATCAAAGTAAAACTCAGCCTGGACTTCGATGTTACCGCTGAAAACTTCCACAATTTGATAGATAACTTCGGGGTCGGGTAGCGAAGCTAGGGTTCTTTCGTTACTATCTTGTAGACTGGGTTGTGCATTGGAATCTGGGTTTTCACTACTCCATTGTTCCTGTGCAGCTTGGGATAAGCAGTCCCAGAATCGCTTGAGTGGAATATCTACCTGACGGGTACGCAAAGAAAGCTGATTTCCAACAAAAGGTAATACAGGTTGAACAAAAGGTGATACAGGTTGCCAATTTTGCTTGATACCTTCAACTATTGCATCAGGGTCAGGAGCTTGGTAGTCAAAGTCACGTTGGATTGTCTCGTTAATTGGAGAAACAGTGCTGGCAGTTTGCGCTACTAGCAGTAAGCGATGTTCGTAGTAGTAAGGTAGTGCTTCCCACTGCAAGACCAATGCACCTTGCTGGAAATTTCCAATCCGTTCTGGTAAATCTATGCTAAGTGCTGTGGCATCATCGATGAATTCCTTGCTCAGATTAATATGATCCGGCTGTTCTGGATAAGCGGCAGGAAGCGCAGGCCATTGATTTTCCACAAACTTGAGCTTGATGTCAGTGTTACTAGCCTTTTGCAGTTGCTCAATCCATTCTGGGTAAGCAAAGCGCCGCAGCAAGGTAAAGGCAATTTGGCGGAAAGCGAGCTGACGTGCCAGAGTTTGATTTCGTTCAATTAAGGTCTGCTCTTGATGTTGAGCAATAATCACTTCCCAAGTATTGCCTGGAGACGCAGGTTTACCGGAAGTGCTGGCTTCGTCCAGGCGACTAGAACTGAGGATTAAGGGTTTGTCTACGGGTTGAATGCGATCGAGTACAATATCCAATCCACCCGCTTGTGGGTCAGGTACAGCCTCCAGAAACTTCTCAGCAGCGTCTGTAATTAATAATTGGAAATTGTCCGTTAATCCTGTACCAACAGCGACTTTCACCTGTTCTAAGAATTTTTTGCGACCTACAAATATCTGGTTTTTGAGTTGCGCTAGCGACGGCAAAATCTGAGCGGGAAGTTTTGATTGCAGGTTATTGAGAGATTGGTCAGTGATGATGAAGTTTGCCAGGATATCAACCGTTTTCTCTTCTGGCGGGAAGAGTTCTGGTGACTGCAATAAACTCCGCCACAACATTTCATAACGGCTGTAGGGTCGGATGTAGTAACGGTAATTATGCGCCCACTTGTCTTCGAGGAGGCGATCGCACTTCAATCGACCGCTTTCATCAGGGGTTGCAAAAGCTGGAGAACTAGAGCGAGGATAAGCCGTGGCTAACCAAGGCCCATCACCAGTCAACTCACCACCAAAATCAAGGAAGCGCTGAGACCACCCTAGAAAATCCGACAGGAGAGATTGTATATCTTTCTCTGTTGTCGGAATGTTGATTTTTGCGTCGGCAGAAACATTTGGGTCTGTACTGTTGAGCGATTCTAGATAACATTTCAACCGGAACCATTGTTGACCAGCTAGACGTGAAGCATCGCTGAAGTCTAAAGCTAGGGTTTGTGGCACCGTGAAGTAGGTAGACAACTCATCTGTTGCTAAGAAGGATTCAACCACTCCCAGCTTGATATCTTTGGAATCAGTGCTGGCTGCGATCGCAATTGAAGGCTGAGGCTTAGGGTTTGAGTTAGATGCGATCGCAATTGAAGGCAGCGTGCTACTCCGGAACAGTAAATGCGTCTCTCCATTCAGTGGCAGTGTAATCGTCCGCTTAACTGGTTTAACATCCGGTTGTAATTCAATCTGCCCACTCGCCGAATCGCTTTGATTAATCATGCTGCACGGCGCAGTTAGACTCAACTCCAGAGTCACCTCGGCACTAGCAGGGCCAGTAATCTTGACTTTGCCGTATTGCAAATACTTACGGGTAACAGGTCTGAGGCTCAGCTGCACCGTCGCTAGTAGACTATTTGCATCAACCTCGTTTTTAGGTTCCGATTCAACACTACGCCCCGGTTGAAATAGCAACTCAACATGTAGATGCTTGGTATACTCGGCAAAATTTGCTTGACGTGCGTCAAGTGCTTCCTTGAGTGCGGTTAACAGCTTTTCACCAGTAACAATTTCATGGTTTTTCTCGTCGCGCAGGGAGAACGCAACAGTCAATCCCAAGCGCTGGAGAATTCCCCAACCATAGGGATCGGCCTTGGGTGCAGTAAGCTTCATGAAAGCAGGAAAATTCCCCGGTTGCATCGGTGGACTGACTTGCAGGTCTATGTTGAACGTTTTATCCAGTTCTTCAATAATCGCTTGTAAGAACGGATGTAACGATTGAGACCGCTCACCAACGCGATCGCCCAGATCCGTTAATCCTGACCATGTAGGCCACTCCAGAATAGATTCCCGCCAAGAATACCACGGACTTTTGGCAATTTGAGACCCTTCAGCGCGTTTCTCTGGGGATTTCTGGCGTAGCATACTGCTGGGATACCAAGCTTCCCACTGATTAGTAGTGAGGGTGTCGCCAGGAGTCACTAACAAATCATCAGCTGGCAGCATCTGCACCTCTTGAATCGTCTTGAGGGCGTTAGCTAATTTCGCAGGGTCATCAAAAGTGTCATCGGTGTGAGCATCGATGTCCAATTGCAGGAGGTGATAACCTGCATTCAACTCTAAAGGATAATTAGGCTTGTTGCTTGGGCCTTGATTCCAGCGGAAGCGGATAAAGCGAATTCCGGCAGGATGAGGTTGATAGCTAATGCCATCGAGTTTACCCGCAAAGATGCGCGGTTGCTTCGAGTCAGCAGGTGCTGGCATGGGGAAGTGGGTAACTCCTGCGATCGCTCTCTGGTCTTCCGGAGGCAACATCGGAAATTTACTGGGTTTGGGTAGCCACTCCAACTCGGCAGGCTGTCGTTCTTCATTCCCCTTGCCAGATTCTGATTCGACATGCAGCAGAATTTGTACAGGCGCTAGAGCCGAAGGCACTTCATTTGCCGAAACCGTTTGGAAGAAAATTCGCCACGACTCTGAACGCCATTTCGGTGTCTCTCCAGTCGGAAAAACGCCAGCCTTTTGCAGGGTTTCTACAGAAATTTTGGCACTGCGATCCTGCTGTGGCCCTTCCGGTGAGAGGTCAATTTTAATGTCAGTGGGCAGGGGACGGGCGTTACTGGTGGGTAGCGATTTGGTGCGAGAGCCTTGGGTTGTGCTATCTAGACCATAACTGCCGATGGGTAATGTGGATTCCTTACGGAAAATTAATCGATATTTGGCGATCGCAACTTTCGGCCCATCCTTCAAAGTTCCAGGCTCTTTCCACTTCACTTCAATACTGTCAGGAACAACTAACGATGGCGTTGCAGCAGCACTTTCCTCTTCAGGAATCAAGTCTTGGGTACTCAACCGATAATTAACCCTCACTTGTCCATCCACAGGCACTCTAGGTGGCTCGTTCGGATAGCGCGTGGCCACTAGCGTCAGTGCCCGTCCCACATTTCCAGCAAAATCAACTGGAGTAATCGTGTAGAGATAGCTGCGCCCAGTTGCCGGAAGGGCGGCTTGGTCTTCTAATGTTTCCTCGGTAAAGTGGTCAACAACTTGGAAGCGTGGCTTGAGGCTCTTCAGGGCACCATCAGCGCGGTGCAGAACTTGAGCACTCTTAACCGTATAGACCAGTTCCCGTTCGCTGCCATCTAGGGCGCGTCGCCGTACTTGGTAATGCAGCAAATGATGCTCTGG
>DALYIW010000057.1:16488-34561 GCA_031970155.1 Coleofasciculaceae cyanobacterium CTOTU46601
AAACTGCTGCACTCGCTGAAATTGCGGTGGATTTTCGCGGAAACTGGTTTGCTTGACATTGAAGGTACGGACTTGGCGCACCTGTGAGGCGGGAGTAGCTTTGTCTGGCCCAATGCGCTGGGATATGGTGGGGATTTGTGTAGCATCACCGTTAGGAACGACCTCTTCTAACCACTTTGGCGCTGTTCCCTGGATGACTTTGAAGCGAAATACTAAACCCATTTGGAATGCGATCGCAGGCTTAGTCTTATCATCACTAGGACTTGCTGCATAATCCCGAACATCAGCAATCAAATCTTGAACAATCAAGCCTCGCAACTGATGAGCCTGTTGGTTAGCGTTGTTCTGTTGCTGCGAGGCATCGTCCACTTTACCCGTCGTCGTGTAAATCGTGGTGTCCTCTTGGAAAGCCGCCTCCAGCATCTGCTCATATTCAGAATTTGGGTCTCTCTTAAAGAACGGCGAACCACGAAACTGCTCTACTGCACCTCGCACAGCAGCTTCAAAAGCATCTTCAGAGGGATTGTGAACTCGCCCATCTTCTATGCCATCTTCACTGTCTCCAATGGGGTCAGGGTCACCTAGCAATTGGGCAGAATTGTTCGGGTTACTCTTAAAGGCGTAACCCAGGTACTCCCTCAGCGAGATTTTGGAGGGCTGTTGTTGCTGAGGCTTGCCATCTGAGCCATATTCCGTTGCCTCTTCAATGTTGCTATTCCAGTCAACCTTCCACTCTATCGGCTGACCCAGAGGGCGAGAAATCCACTTGTCCCCGATTGGATCAAACTGTTCGAGTTCAAAAGTGTTACCCGCCGCGAGACCAGGAAGGTTCAATATAAAGTCGTTGACTACACTAACATCCTGATTAGGTGGCGCAGGCAAGAAACCGAATTCTGAATGGATGTTTCCGCCTTCGGTAGATTCTCCTTGCGGCAGCAAGACAAAATAGCTCCATTCTTTGTCCTGTTTCTCCTTCGGCTGGCGAATCACGAAAACATCGTAATTTGGAGCTGTGAAGGTTCCTGTAGCTGCCGTACTGACTTCACCAGAAGTAACAACTCTCTCGCTGCTACCCAACTCTAGCGCCGTTGCACTCAAGCGAGAGACTGTCCTCTGTGTTGCTAGCCGCGCCGTTGGGCTAACTCCGGGCACACTCTCTACGTCTGTTGCTTCCAGACCAACATTCAGGAATTTTTCTGTCCGTAGGCGAGCCTGTTGAACAGCACCCTCGTTAACTCCCAGCTTGACACTAAACTGTAAACGGCGACCCATTACCGATACAGAAATCGTTCCAGTACCACGTAAACCTGCTCCTGACGGACTAATCCCGTTTAAGCCAAACTCGATGCCAGCAGTGAATCCAATCTCCAAGCTGAGTCTGAACGTCTTTTTGATGAATAGCAGTTTAATCCAGACAGCAATTGAGACTTTGATGCGAATCTCCAGCCCAATGCCACCATAGAGTGCTGATTGACCAAGCGGGTCGCTAAAATCTACAACTCCGATATAGCGAGCACCATAGGCAACGCTAGCAGAGGCACTGACACGCACGCCAACAATCTTGAGATCCAGCCCTGCCTCAAACTTTAAGCTAGCTCGTGCCAGGAAACTGACGCCGATTACCAAGTTTTGTTTAGAAACTCTAAAAATGAAACCACCCCGAATATCAGCTTCCAAAGGCCCAATTTTGTCACCCCAACGCAACATATTAGGCCAGCCCAATTCTGCGTGAACTAGACCTGGTTCAATCAAGAGAGTGGCAGAAAACTGACCATTAGTGACTGCACTTTCGACAAAGGAAGGTAAGGGGGGACGAGTTCCTAGACTCCCGTTGGGGTTAGAAGAAAGTTGGGCCAGAAAACGCTTTTGCCGCACCGAAAGTAGCACGAAACCACTCAATAGAGGTCTTTCCCGTAATCCCTCAACATCTTGTACATAGTCGTAGTACGTGGTGTTCAACCAACCGCGTACCGCCATGAAGAAGGTTAAATCACTGCGGAATGCAATAACCGCGTCAAACAGATACAGACAAGCGGGAAGAGCTTTTTCCCCTTGTTCATTCCACCTCAATGGGGAGGGGGAGGCGGCAGTTTGCGAAATCATTGCCCGGAGAACAATAGTCCAACGAGGGTCTTGTCCTGGTTCTTCTAAGTCTATTGCCCAGCGATCGCGTTTTGATAAATCACCCTGAGTTCGAGAGAGTTCTCTGAGTGACCCAATCAGTTCTTTCAGACTACCAGCTTCGTCTGCGGCTTTGATACTTGCGATCGTATAGCGATAGCCAAATCCCAAACCCACTTCCCGCAGGTACATTTCCACCACCGGAATCCGGAAGGTAACTTGGCGCACTTCCAGATAAATAAACCAAGCTCGCACCCAAGGAGACGTTTCATCTCGGCGGACGCGCAAAAATGCGAAACTAGCAGCAAAGGTAGGCAATCCCTGAATTTCCAGCACACCTTCACCAGAGAAACCTTTCTCATTCGGTTCATCAATGAAACTGACTGTACCGTTAAGCTTAAAAGCAGAACCCACGTTGACATTAACAGGCAAATCTCGGAAATAAATCCGGGGAATAAAACTACCTTTCTTCGGTAAGCCAATAAACAGGGTATGATATTCCGCCTCAGAATTCGGTGAATCTCCTGCACCTTGAGCAAACTTGAGTTGACCCGTAATTTGCATCGCACCATCGCCGTCAAACTTCTCAAACTGCGGCACAAACCCAATCGCCCGAATTTCCATCTCAAAGCAGCCAAGGAAATTAAAAGATTTTGTCTGCGGCAGCTCAATAAGAAACTTAACGTGTTTGGCAATAACGCTAGCATCACCTGTAAGCGGGCATTCCACCAAATCAATTTGGGCTTTCTTCAACAAAGCAAGAGGGCCATTTTTGTCATCTGAAGGAGCCGGAATAAACTGAGCGCTTCCTGTTAACGTGAAGTACAGATGGAACTTACCATCATTGACGAACTTCAAGCCCATCGCATCAATAGAAAATTGAAAGCGAGTTCCCTGGCAATGCAGTAACTTTTCGCCCTTTAAATTTGCACTACCAGCCACTAAAGTGAGGTTCCCATCACGCTGGCTAAATTGCAGCGAGATATCCACCATTGCATCCCCAACCAGTGCTGGCGGCAACGGCCCAGAACCAGAAAGAGTGAAATCCCGAATTTGATTTTCCTTAATTTCTAAACGGCTACCATGAAAGCGGAATCGCGTATCTATACCATTCAAACTAGCTGGTCGATCCGTTACAGTCGCTGTTAAATTAATCCCCTTATTAGTCAGAGCAAAATCGCTAATTGCAAAAGTAATCGGCTCCTTACTAGCTCTGGTGTAATCAATCTCAATGACTGCGCCCTCTGCCTGTATTAGCTGGTAGTTGTAATCCTTAGTTACCAGCGTGAAGTGATGGAATTTACCCTTATTGAATCCATCTTCAGTTATTTCTTTACCAATAAAGCGCCATTTGAGACCTAAAAATTCTTTTTCAGCTCCCAGCAGATTTTCATCCTTAGAAACCAGCTTAATTCCGTCATCATGCTTCACCTTAAATGCAAAAGTTTCCCAGTTAAAGTTAATCTGAAACTGAGTTGTGAGGTTGAGAGTTCCTATGCTAACTTCTGCATCGATTAATAGTATTATGGAAGTTTGAGTAAAATCAACTTGAGGTTTGACTTCAACATCATTATCTATATTATTCAGCAGTTTTTTATGTTCCGGCTTTTTATAGGGATTTTGCAGTTGAATAGACTGCCCTGATTGCTTATCTTCTTGTTGACCGGGAAGTTTCTCTTTCTGACGCTTCAGGAAAGGCAAATCTAATGAATCATTAAAATCAAAATCAATCTTCCAGTCGTCTGGTTTTAGGCGAACAAAGTCTTGCTCCAAATTTTCTACTGTCCGTTTTTGCAGTGAATCAACACTTGAAAAATCCAGTGGCGTCAATGGCGTTTGTAGCTGACGGAAAAACTTTGGAAGCTTTAGTTCGTTCAGTTTAAGAGCCAAAATAACTAAACTGACGGGTTTTACAGTAGTAGCGGTTAATTTCAGGAATGGTGAATCTGTTTTCGGCTTTTTATCATCATCTTTATCATCAGCCTGTAACTCCCTATCATCATCTCGCTCCCAAGCAAAGTTACTAGAAGCTGTTAGAGTTTTTTCCTGATTTAATGTCAGAATAAAAGCCAGATTATTTAAAGTATCTTGATTAGTATCAGCTTTGAGTAATAAAGTAAATAAGGCTTTATCGGGAGTCTCTAGCTTAAAGCCTGGAAGGACAAAAGTTTTTGTTGTTTCAGCTATTGGCGAATCTGGAGAAACAGATACTTGCCAATCTAAACGAATTTCCTGAACAGGATTACCGAAAATAATCCGTAGCGTTACTTCACTCTCAATCGGCGTACTTTCATCAAATAAATTGGGCGATAATCGGCGTAACCAATAGTTAATATGTGGTTCATTCCATTTAATGGCAAAGTATTTGTCATTGGACTTAAAATCTTTGAAATCGAGAGGAACCAAGTGATTAATATCAGGTTCATAGCGCTTAAAGTAAGACTTCTCAACTTGCAAGCCATTTAAGTCAAAAACCAGCCCCAAGTCGCCATCCATAACAATGCTAGGCACCCAAGGACTGCTAATCCGCATATGAAAAATTTCCAGGCGGATTTCAGGAGAAGCATTGCTGCTAGGAATCTGTATGCGGAGACGGAGGGTTTTCCAGCTAATTGTTAGCCGCAGTTTATCCAGTTGTATATTTCGTGCAGGAAACTCAAATGTCCGATCAAACCCCTCCAAGCTTGCTTTTAGTTTCCGTACATCGTTATTATCACGAGGTTCTAAAAAATTACTTGGGATTGTCGGTTTAGCAGAAATCGTTAGTGACTCACTAGCAAAATTCAGTGCTTTAATTTCAACATCCTGATTTGCTGCTTCTGTACCTGTTAAATAGATAGGCAAATACGAGAGTTCATTATAAATGGGAATTCTTACATCCGTCATAATAATCAAATCCTCTTTTTCTTGATACTCGGATATGCACCCAATCAGTAGCCAGCAAAGTTTTGTGCCAAAACTTTTTGGAACTGTAAAGCAACTATTGAAATCAAGCTATTGCAGCCTGTTAAACGTAATCCACTAGACTATCTCCGAATAGCCTTCATACTTTTTTCGACATACTCTATCAACCTTATTGACTCATTGATTGAGCTTTCTCAAATTAACACACAAGATTTGCAACTGTCTGTCGAATAAGAAATATAAAAATTGATGGAGTACCACCTTACCTTTCGATGGAGAGTTATTGCTGCCCAGATGCACTAATTGTTTAATTTATTTCAAGACTCGTAACAAAGATTTAACACAGGTGTTTGAGCAGTGACTAACTTGAGGAAAGTGACTGCAAACTTAGCTGCAAGCAACTCTCATAGAGTCTAGCCCCGAAGAGAAGTTTGCGAACGAAACTAACAATCTTCAAAGATTGGGTGCATCCCAATGTTGCAAATTTATTAAGTAGTGTGAGCAAGATGCTCACACTCCAGATTTACAAAAATGGGATGCACCCGATTGTATGCCTATCATGTATATAAGGCGAATACACAAGATAGCCGCACACAGCATCAAGCTGATTATATTTTTATATTTTCTTAATATTTTTGCTTAAAACTCAAGCTAACTAACGGAAAACTGATAATAATTTTAAAGCCTGGGTCAGCAGGCTTTGTTTGTGTAGCCCCAGAATTCTCGTCTGTGGGTGATAAAGTGCAAGATCTAAACCTACCTACTGAGCTGTTTTTCGCCCGATCGCACAGGAACTACTATCCCTTACTATAGGAGTATATGAGCTACCGAGAAACTGTTTGCGATAAGAATCAATCTCGAAGTGCCAGTCATCAATGGGTCTATACTTTAACAACATTGCCACGGATTGGACAATAGCGATCGCTTCCCGATGCAGATGAAGTGAACCTTGCTTAACTAAGTCATACTCCTGAGAAAATACCTCTAAGCTTTGAAAAGTCCCATCCTTGTAAAGGAAATGAGAAATTAGCAAAACTGAAATCTTATGAGTTTTCATATTGTTGGTGTAAGTTCTCCGTTGCTGAGATGGTTTAGTCTTGTGTTTCTTAGCACCGGAATTTTCCAACTCAGTTAAAGCAAACAAATGGTCACAACAAATATAAATATCATACTTATACTTGTCGAGATGACTGTGTTCAAATTGATGCTTAACATTGTCCAAATCAACGTTACGTTTAGGCACAAAAACCCACGTAGCTACGGCTCTAGGAGTATTGCGTCTTACTAGCTTCAAATATCCTCGTGAGCTATCAAACCGAGCAATTTCTTCATAACAATAAACTGGGCTACTATTAGGAGCTTTCCAAAATTGCTCCTTTATCCATACCAAAAAATCTAGAACAATGCGGTCAAGCTTCATATCTTGCAAAAAAGATTATTCAAAAGTAGTGCATCCTAATGAGGAATTCTCTCTCTCCCCCTCATCTTCAGTGACTTCTAGATATATAGCGATTCTCGAATGAGTTAGGTACAGCCATCATCTTCAGGACTTACGCAAATTGCTGATTTAAACGCTACTGCTAGTAGTAGGGTGGGCAGTGCCCACCCTACATGTAGAGGTTCTGCGTAAGACCTGATCTCCTAACTCCTGACTCCTAAAACTAGGTGTACTTCATCAAACTAATAACCGCTATATCGCTCGTTATAGCTGTGGTTCAGGCAGTAACTGCCATGCTTCTGGCTTACTCACACCAATCCGAACCGGCTCTCCTAAATAATTAGGTACAAGATAGTAGTCTGTCTCGTAACCACAAAGTCGATTATCCGGACGGCGAAGTTTATACTCGTACTGAGCAACATAACCATCTCGATTGAGCAACTCAATTAACTGGTGATACTCATCAAGGCTGTCACGCCAAGCATTGAGATAGTTATATCCTGTCCATTGATACGGTTGAAAAACACCTCGATCTGGCGATAAAAGGTCATTGGTGTGTTGACAGATATTACTAACCATTGAAGTAATGACAACAATGCGACCGTCAGCACGTTTCTCACGGATAAAATCAAGGGTACGTAAATAATCTGCATCAAGCAAAGATGGCTGGTTCTGTGTTGAATTAGTCATGGCTTCCTCTAAAGCTAAAAAACTAGGAATCGAAAAATAGCGTTGTCCACTCCCACGCCAGAAAACCTGAGCTTCGACTAAATCCCATCTCAGACATTGCTGAGCCAATTGGACATAGCGCTGACGCAAGGCGATCGCCATTTTTTTGGTTTGGCAATGGATTTGTACGATGTTTTTGTGAAATGTCACTCGACTGTTGGCTAGGGCTACCACGCACTCAGCTTTGAATAAACGAGTGGCGTGGCAGTCCACTACAGTGAGAGCATTTTTAATGGATGTATTCATGCGAAGTTGGCTATGGTATCTCGAAATTCCCTCGATTTCTTTGCCAAGTCAACCACGCATCCTGCGCGTGAACACACAAGCTGTGTGACAGTCAAGCGGTCATCCCCTCAACAAAAGAGGAGTACATTCTTAAGCTAATGTGCATTTAAACTGCATATTCTTGTGAAAAGTGTCTTTGAGTTAACTATTGACGGCAAGCCCGTTTACACTCAGCACTCAACCGTTAACCGTCAACAAAAAACGAGTAACTTAAGTATGCTGTGCATCAATGAACAGCAGCTTAATGAATGGATTCATGTCCGTTGGCTGGTATTGCTTGGCATCTGGTTGGGAAACGTACAATCTCGAATTGCTTTCAGTTGTGAGGTGGAAATCGGCTGGGCGTCTCTGGTTAAAACCGATGACAGTGCTACCAATTCTTCGTTGGTTGGGTGTTCTCCAGCAGCAAGCTGCCTTACTCTTGGAGTGGGCATCCCAGCATCAGTAGCAATACGCCGCCAAGTGCCTCTGCGGTTTTTTTCTTCATGTAATAACGATGCAATGGTTTCGTTGTTTGAGACAGCTACGTCGGTTGTCTCTACCCTCCTAATCCGCTCATCTACAAGTGATTTGTGCCGAGCAACGTATTCAAGAATCGCTTCTCTGGCTGCATCATTTTGGCTTTTTCCTAAGCCCAGGCAGGTTAGCTCGAAATCGAGTTTTTCAGCGGGAGCTAGTCTGCAACGTATTTCCTTTCTGCCATCAGTCATGTCTAGATCCTATTAAGTAGGGTTATGTTGCAAATACGCGTAGATGCTATGCCGACCCTGATGCACGCAACTATTGAGGTCGTAACCCCAACAGCTTTCGTCCTGACCTGACTCGCTACTCGGCAGTACCTTTCGCTATTCCTGAGAGAGCGTGACTTCTTCCCCCTGTACGTCAGGTTGAATTTCTAGTTAACGCTCATCAGCTGTTTTTACTTTAATCCGCAATGCCGCAAAAACGCAATAGTTTTTGAGAAAAAATGGAATTCCGTGAAAATACTGATGGAGAACTATTGGCTGGCGCTTACTGTAAATCTAGGGTTAAACAAGACAAACCCTTGTGAGTTTTCATCTCACAAACAAGAATAAACATCTGTTTCTTCTGCTTTGAGAGCCTATTTTTCAGGCAAATCACAAGTAAGAAATACCTGACTAGGCCAGCAGTAGCTGAGCAAGTTGACTTTGAGCTAATACCAACTTGTCATCCTCGATAAGAAGGCTTTCTAGTCTTCTAGAGCTATGTGAGGATGCATCAGAATGCCTTTAGGAATTCTGGGCTTTGGGTTGAGTCAAAACGATGCTGCTCTGGTAGAGAAACAGAACACACTTAAGCACATTCACTCGATTTGAGATTTATGAACAACCTTCAATCATCAGACACACAGCACCGTTTAGAAGCCCTTGAGAAAGAAATTGAGCTTCTGAATACAGGAGCTAAGCATCGAGGGCGGGCAATTACAGCCCTTTCACTAACGGTTGCTGCTTTAGCTATTCCCATTGCTGTTTTGATACCAATTGTCACGACTGATTGGTCTTACGCCATAGATGATAGTGGCAAAGTTTCCTTTCACATCGCCTCAAAAAAAGTTGATTTGGATTGGGTTAATAACCTTTTTCCGCCTAGCACCATGGGCGTGCTTTTGATAGCGGCGGCGCTGAGTTTAACTGGGCAAGGGGATAAAGTCGCGTTATTGCTGACTCGATACATACCGTTTGTGACAGATCCCCAAGCTATCCCAGAAGCTTTAAAGACAGAGAAAGACAAGCGCTGAATTTACCCAGATAGCTTCAGTGCTTTTTAATGGTTAATTTTTCTGAGCGTTATTCGCTCGCTTACCTTGTAGAAATTCAGTGAAATAGTACAACAAGCAGAGAGAGTATGACCAACATCGAGACGCAACAGATACTCATCAACCACGGGCTTCTTGACCCTCCTGCCGATGGACTTTGGGGTGCACAATGTCGAGCGGCACTAGAGGATTTTCAGTCCATGCACCAATTACCTGTGACTGGGCAATTAGATGATGCAACTTATAGCCTTTTAAAAGAAGCTCCGGTTTCCCAAATCAATTTAGGAGCTGATATAGCCTCAAAAATTATCAGCTTTATGTTGAAGCAAAACTACTTTATCTCTCGTGGGCCGAACCGATACAATATCGTCTATTTAGAAGGGGCAAATGCAGACGGAACTCTAAACAATGACGCTTTTAATGAGTGGAATGATGTACGATTTGTGATTGAGATTCCTGAAAACACACCGAAGATAGTAGGCAAATGGTTAGCTACTACTGAGCCAGGAGCGACCTACACTTTTAACCCCATGAATCCAGGCGGAGCATTCCGAATCGCCGTTGGACAATATCGGGCTTGGAGATTTGGACGGCATGGACGAACACAATATCCAGCCTTGGTGCAGTGTGGTGAAATCTCTGGGTATCGCGACAAGAATCAGGACGGAAAGAGGACTGGCGACCCTTTTGTTACGGGTGATAATTTTGGAGTAAACCAGCATCACGGCTGGGATATGCAATTTATTGATAATGCTTCAGCTGGTTGTTTGGTTGGTAAATCTATCGAAGGGCATCAGGACTTTATGGAAATTTTAAGAGGCGATAGCCCTAAAGGGATTCCTTCGGATCGCAGATATCAATTGACATCCTCTCCGGCGTGAACGCACGGAGATTCCAAACATCACTGTTTGGGCTTCCTCTTTCCGCGAGTCTGCTTACTTGGAGGAATTTCTTCACCCAAACAGAGGCAGTTCTCTCCAGAGGCGTTTAACGTTCCCGTGTGCCCCACGGTACGAAGTGCAATTTCAAGTATGTTGATAGCCGCATTCCAGTCTCGGTCTAAGACAAACCCACAGTGCTGACATTTATGAGTTCTTGTACTCAAAGACTTCTTGACAACTTCCCCACATTTGGAGCAGTTCTGGCTGGTGTAGTGGGGTGGCACAGCAACCGTTGCCACACCAAACACCTTGCCGAAATACTCCAACCAATTGCGGAAAGCCGACCACGCGGCATCGGAGATGGACTTTGCCAGTCTTCTATTTTTCACCATATTTCGCACCTGCAAGTCCTCATAGGCTACCAAGTCGTTAGACTGGACAACGTATCTTGCCAATTTCACAGCAAAATCTTTACGCTGCCTACTTACCTTGAGGTGCGCTCTTCCCAAACGATTTCGATTTTTGGCTCTGTTTTTAGAACCCCTCTGAGTTCTGGAAAGTCTGCGACCAAGACGCTTGAGCGCTTTTTCAGACTTCCTGAGATGTCGTGGATTCTCAACAGTCTGCCCATCCGAATCGGTATAAAAGTGGGTCAACCCAACATCCAACCCAATGGTCTTACCTGTTGGTTCCCGTTTCTCAATTCGCTCAACATCAAGGCAAAACTGAACGTAATACCCATCTGCACGACGAACAACCCGCACTCGCTTGATTTGTTCCAACTGATAGAAGTGCAAGTCACGGGTTCCCCACAGTTTAAAACTTCCAGCCTTAAAGCCATCGGTGAATGTGATAGTTCGTCTATCCTCCGACAGCTTCCAGCCACAGGTTTTGTATTCAACAGAACCATGTGTCTGATGCTTCTTAAATTGTGGAAACCCCTTCTTCGCTTTCTTCTTACAGTTGTCGTAAAACCGCGCAATAGAACTCCAAGCTCTTTCAGCAGAAGCTTGACGAGCCATGGAGTTGAGCTTATTCGCCCAAGGAAACTCTTTGGCAAGAACTTTGCAATAAGCACTCAGTTCGTATCGTCCAATTCCCTTGTTATCCATCCAGTATCTGAGGCAAGAATTGCGAACGAATCTAGCAGTACGAATAGCTTCATCAAGTTTTTCATGCTGTTGTTTTTCGCCCTCAAGTTTTGCCTCAAATACCAGCATTTACTTCGTTAATTTCAACATAAAATATTTGTTCCATGGACAAGTAATCAAGAAAAGCCGTCCTGGAAGGACGGGGCTTTAAACCCAATTTTTCGGTAAATTCCAATTACGTCTTTTACACCACGATTATTCCAGCAGACCAGCTTTCATAAAACCATTTGACTTCGGTTTTGATTGTAGCGGTTCTCAATTGGGTTGAACACTGTTTTTGTAGGGGTACGATATATCGTGCCCCTACCCGTGTGGTATGTGCAAGTAAGAATTGTTATATGTTGGGGAACGCCTACCGCGTTTCTCAACTATTGCTTTTTCAGCAACATCTTTATCCCCTTGGGTAACATTAAGGAATTCCATCTGCGGGTATTCATTTTCCATAAGACATCGTAAGTGTATTGCTAAAGCCTATAGCGATTCTCATTTGCATAGACCATAAAAGATTTGGGCACGATATTATCGTGCCTATACAAAAACTGTGTTCAACCCATTAGTTAAGTCCGAGTTCTCGGTTTCTTAGGTTTTTATCCTATTGCTTAGTTGCCAGTGTAGAAACTGGTTTAACTAATTACTAGAGGAAAAAGTCATGTTTTAACCCTGACTGAAGGGGGATTTGTAGCATGACTTTAGTCATGAATCTTCTGACTTCTGAGTCGAGTTTCCGATTAACTGTTATGATAGTTTCTTGGCTCAGCCGTACCATTATTGTTGTGATTATCCGAAGTTGCGATCGCAGATTGTTTTTCTAACCACTTTGCCAGACCATTGGATAGCTGGGTGAGAGATTGTGTAAACTCAGGCGGAACTTCCAAGGGCAAACTGCCAGAGCGGATGTGGAGGTCTCGCTGAGGAAAAGGAACTTCAATGCTACGATGACGCAGAATTACCTCGATCCGAAAGTAAAGGTCACTGATAATCCGAAACTGCTTTCGAGGTTCTGCCGTCCAAATCATCAAATCAAAATTCAGACAATTATCTCCAAATCCTTTAAAGAAAACTTGAGGAACCGGCTCAGCCAAAACGTCGGCATGTTCTTTCGCTGCATCAATCAAAGCGCTTCGCACAATACTTAAGTTCGCCCCATAGGCAATACTCACGGGCACTTTTAACCGCGATACAGGACTATGGTGAGTCCAGTTGACTACTTCCTGTTCAAGAAAGCGAGAATTAGGAATAATGATGGAGACTTCATCTAAAGTACGAATTTCTGTACTACGGACGCTGATTCGTTCTACAGTTCCCATGAGCTCGCCCACATTCACAAAGTCGCCAATTTTAATCGGACGCTCAAAAATCAGTACCAAACCACTGATAAATTCCTTGGCAATTCCCTGCAATCCCAAGCCGATACCAACACCGAGAACACTAGCAAAGATGGTTAGGGAACTCAGATCTAATCCCCACAGTTGCAGCAGTACAATCGTGCCGAGGGAAATCAGAGTATAAGTAACAATCTGAGCAACAGTTTCTTGGGAACCACGATTTAAGCCGGTCAATCGTAGAACACGCGATCGCAACAGCCTCTTTGTCGTCTTTGCCAGAATCATTAGACCAGTAAACAGCCCAATGAGAATGCATATATCTAAGACAGAAAAAGAAGAGTTGCCCAGGGGAATCAGCTTGGAAATGAAGCTATCAATGATGGTATTAGTAACAGTGCGGCTTAGTGCCCGCGTCTGGGGAAACAGCTTCGTTACGTAAAGGGCGGTGAACAGCCACAGCCCTAACCGGATGAGAGTGAGGAGAATCTTCACTCCAACTTCGATACTCAGGCGTGGGCGGGTATCTTGTGTGTCTCTTACTTCCCTAGGAAGCAATGGCTGTAGCCAATAATGCCAAATCCAACCCAATCCCCAAGAGATAATCAGCGTCAGGAGTACAGACCCAACTGAGAGCAACATGGCCTTGCGGATATACGCAGGACTGCGCCGTTCTTGTGCCTCCTGAATTGCGCCATCCAATCGTTCTGCCCAAATCTCGGCTTGCTCTTTAGCTGTTCTTCCCGGTGGGGCATCTTCCTGGGTAACCGTCAACAAGTGAGCGCCATCTACCTTAATAATTGGTAAATTTTGAGCTTCTTCGATTTTTACCGGCACTTTCGGTTCAGCCGTTTTGACCTTCTGTTTGAGGACGCGATTGGCATCATCTGCTCGTTCCTGGGCGTTATATTGCCCGGACTGGCTGACTTCAAACAGTCGGTTGCCGTCGAGAATGATGGGAGCAGTTGGCTTATCCTGGGCTAAAACTGGCGTCAGAGATACTAAGCACCCGATAGCGAACGCTACGGCAGCAATCCGGACAGCTAGAGTAACTAGAGACGGGAAGCGTAAGAAGCGATTCATAAAAAGTTATTTGTTATTGGTTGTTTGTTGTTAGAAGGGTTGAATAGTAGAAACTCTCTCTAACAACGAGTCTTTTCTGTTCTTAGAAGATTTTAATCAACGATTCACTACTAAGGGGTTTGAGGTTTCGACGGTCGAAAGTGAGGTAAGTGACTCGTTTTGTTGTTGGGCTAGTTGCTTGGGTTTCAGGTAGAGATTTTCCAAAAGCACAGCGGCACCAGCAACTAAAGGTGGGGCAATCAACGCGCCAATGATGCCTAAAACCTGTGTTCCTCCCAATACTGCCAGCAGTTGATACAAGGGGTGGACTTTTACAGAAGAACCAACTAATAAAGGGTCAAGGACGTAAGTTTCGACATTTTGGATGATGACGAACAAGAGTAGTACCCATAAGAAAGTGAATCCTCCTTGAGCGATCGCCACAATTAAAGCGGGAACTGCCCCCAAAACTGGGCCTAAAAAAGGTATCAAATTTGTAAAGCCAGCAATTACCCCTAAGCCTACAGCAAACTCTGAAAGCCCTAAAAATCCTAAACCTAGGGTAATTACAATGCCTAAAATCCCCGAAACCAACACTCGTCCCTGGATGTAGCCACCCATGCGCTGGGTTACTGGATCGACTTGCGCTGCCAGACGCTCATCCCAAGGTTTAGGAAATAAATTCACTAAACCCTGAATCAAGTTTTGAGAGCCAGACAACATATAGCCTGAAAGTAACAATCCCAAAATCACGCTAAAGAAGCCGCCTAGGATACCTCTGGTGACGTCGTAAGAACGTATTAGTAGCAGTTGACTGGTACGAATTCCCCAAGCTGTAAGCGCCTGAGTATTAAATATCTGACTAATTTGATTCAGCGATTCCGGTTCCGTCATTCCCAGGCGAATTGCCATATTCTCGAAAAGTGATCGCAAAATTTCCAAGTAACCTGGCAGTCTGCGGATGAGTCGCTCAATTTGTGCGACAAAAGTCGGACCAATTAACAGCCCCGCACCTATCACAATCCCAATTAAGCCCAGATACACGACAATCACTGCCAGCCATCGAGGAATCCGTAGCTTTTGTGCGCGATCGATAATTGGGGCAAGAGTCGCTGCTACAACTAGCGCAATCATCAGTGCTAACAACAAGCTTCTCAGTTGCCACAGCAGCACCAGTAGCAAACCAGTAGTGACAACTAACAGTAAATTAACCAGGGAAACAGTTAGACGCTGCTTAGGTATAGTGTTCAACTCAACTGCCTCCTAATCACAGAATTGCCCTCAGACACCAACACTACACACTTGAGTGTTCGGTCAATTTTGGCAGATTGCGAACTCGGTAACCTTAGCTATTTAATAGAGCTTTG
The DNA here is from genome assembly GCA_031970155.1 of Coleofasciculaceae cyanobacterium CTOTU46601. GTDB lineage: Bacteria > Cyanobacteriota > Cyanobacteriia > Cyanobacteriales > Coleofasciculaceae > DALYIW01. Next base: position 31,526 of record DALYIW010000057.1, read on the forward strand.
AGGTCAGCAGCCTTATGGTATCTCAAAGAGTCAGCAAATGTAAAGAAATTTAAACTGATGAGAAAGAATAGACCTAATCTGAAAATAGGGAGTGGGGAGTCGGGAGTCGGGAGTCGGGGAAGAGAATTTTCATTCTTTCGTGGTGAGATAAGAGCTCATGGAGTCTAACTTGAAAATAGGGAGTGGGAAGTCGGGAGTCGGGAGTCGGGGAGAAGAAAAATTTTCATTCTTTACTCTTGCTCTTCCAGAAGTCTAATGAGTCAAAACCTCCGTTGCCTCATTCTTTCCCACCCGTAAACGTAACCCCTTGAATGAAGTAACGGTTGAAAAAGGCATAAATTGCCAACGCTGGCAGTGTTAATACCATAGATGCTGCCATAATGTAATTCCAATAAGTAATATATTGCCCCTTAAATGCATTCAATCCTAGAGGAAGAGTAAACATTTCTGGGTCAGATAAAATAATTAGTGGCGTTAAAAAATTATTCCAAGACCCCATAAAAATAAAAATAGCTTGTGCCGCCAAAGCCGGCTTGGCTAAAGGCAAGACAATTGATAAGAAAGTCTCCCAACGACTTAATCCATCCAGTGATGCCGCCTCCTCTAGCTCTTTCGGGAAACTGAGAAAGAACTGTCGCATCATAAAAATAAACGTAGCATTTACAACATTAGGAATAATCAAGCCTTGGTAAGAATTAAGCCATCCCAAAGTCTTTAAGATTAAATAACTAGGAATCAGTGTAATTTGACCGGGAATCATCAAAATAGCTAAAATCACCACAAATAGCACTTGATTTCCTACAAAACGTATCCGTGCTAGAGCGTAGCCTGCCATTGAGTTAAATAAAATATTGAACGCCGTAACACAGATAGCAACAAATATACTATTAAGCAGCCAACGTCCAAATAGCGGTTCTTGGATAAAAATTTTCTTGTAATTATCTAGAGTAAAATACTGAGGAATAAAATCCATACCTCCCAAGCTAATCTCTGATAGAGTCTTAAACGAAGCAGAAAGCGCCCAGGCAAAAGGTAAAAAAGTAATAATAGAGTAGAAAATCAGCCCTGCATAAATGAGGATTTTTTTACAACGGGAACCCTTCAATTTTCTATACCTCCTAGTTGAAGTTTAATTTTCTTGTTTAAAGAAACGACGTTGGATCAGTGTCGTCACCATAATGACAGCCGCAAGCATCAATGCCAGTGCAGCGGCATAACCCATGTCTAGACTCCTAAACGCATACTGATAAATCAGAAGTACAACAGTTAGAGTTGAGTTATTAGGCCCTCCAGAACCACCTGAGAAAATGTAAGACTGGTCAAATAATTGAAAGGTTCCGATAACACCCATAACAACAATAAAGAAAGTGACTGGTTTGAGCAAGGGTACCGTTATAGAGATAAACTGATCAAACTGATTGGCTCCATCAATTTTTGCAGCTTCATACAGTGAAACTGGGATATCTTGCAAAGCGGCTAGATAAATAACCATAAAAAAGGGTGCCGTTGACCAAATATTCATTAGCATAATGGCTTTCAATGCAACAGCTGGGTCACCAATCCAGTTGTAAGTTGGTAGATGGAAAAAAGCTAAAAAATTATTGAGTAACCCATTGGAGTTATAAATCCACATAAAAATGAGGGTTAAAACAGCAGAAGAGGTTACAGTTGGTAGAAAAAATAGAATTCTAAAACTCTTTTTACCTTTAATTTGAGAGTTGAGGATGATTGCTAAAACCAGAGCCAGTATAGTCTGAATAGGAACAACGATCGCTACATATTCAGCCGTATTCTTCAAGGCAATCCAGACGCGCTCATCATCTGCCATTCTGAAAAAACTCTTGAGGCCAATAAATCGATAACTCAGTTCTCCTAAAATCCGTACTTTGTGAAAAGCCAGAAAAATCGCATAGGCAATTGGTGCAATAACAAAAGTACCTAGAACAAGAAGCGTAGGAGCCATGAAAGAGTAGCCAGACAAAGTTTCTTTAATACTTTTCTTGTTCCAAACTACTTTCATGATTTCATCCTTTTTCATTAAACTCATTGATTAATTAGCGGCTTTAATTTCTTTATTCGCTGAATTCTGTGCTTTTAACATGGCAGTTTTTAGCGGTTGCTCACCAATTAAGGCACTGATGAATTGATTATTAAAATGAAGCAAAATTGTTGGCAAGTTCTCCCCAGCTTGCCAAATTGTTGCATAGTCAGCACCAGCGACAAATGGAGCATAGAGAGGATTATCAGCATACCCTAATTCCTCTAAAACAGATTTACGAGACGGTAGGACAAGTCCTTCCTTCGCCCAAGCTTTCATCCCTTCTTTACCAGTTAAGTAAGACATGACTTGCCAAGCTGCATCTTTATGCTTAGTCTTTTTATTCATTACATAAGCAACTGTATAAGCCATTGTTCCTTTTTTACGATTAACTTTGGGAACTTGAGCCGTTCCAAATTCCAGCTTAGGAAAGGTCTCTTTTAAGTAAGGAATTGCCCAACTTCCTTCGATAACCATTGCCGCTTTACCTTGACCAAACATTTCACTTCCTGAGTTAGCCCCTACATCTGAAGGTTGAGCTGAAGTCTTATCTTTGCGGTACTGGTCGATGATGAGTTGCAGACCTTTTAAACTTTGTGAACTAGCTAATATAGCATTTCCATTTTTGTCTACTAAACGACCTCCAAAGGCAGTCATCATGAAGTATTGACGTGAAAGTTCTGGAGAGAGACCTAAACCATACTGTTCTTTTCTTCCATCATTATTTTTATCGATGGTCAGTTTTTTAGAATCATTCCGTAATTCATTCCAGCTTTTAGGTGTTGCATATATTTTTGATTCCTTAAAAGCTTTTTTATTGTAGAATAGAGCAAGAGTTGAAAAGTCTTTAGGCAAGCCATAAAGTTGACCGCGCCATTGAAATGCCTTAAGTAAGGATGGCTGAAAGTCAGCTAGATTAAATTGTTCAGTAATGTAAGAGCTGAGAGGTTCTAGTACCCCATATTTCATTAGTAAAGGGGCTTCAAAAGCATCTAAAT
>DALYIW010000058.1:0-7525 GCA_031970155.1 Coleofasciculaceae cyanobacterium CTOTU46601
CTCACGGTTGCCCTGATAGGAGTAGAGTAGCGACCCTAATCCTCCCAGACTCCCAAGACTGTGATTTGTCAAGCGATCTTTGATCTTTGATCGGAGCTGTTCTAAGAAGCTGAACGCTTTATGGAGTAAGGATTCTTAGAACGGTTTATCGGGGGATGTGGAAACTTTTATCGGGGGATGTGGAAGGTTTTATCGGGGGATGTGGAGAGCTGTGTTCTAAAGCTGAAAGCTATATATAGCAAGGGTTTGATGCCAATTTTTAGGGGTAAAATTTTTTAGAACAAAATGCCTGTACTTAGAACAAAGAACAGGTGCGTCAGGCGATCGAGTCCACCCGATGTCGAGTAATGGGGTGTCGCGTCCTGTTGCCACCAGCTTCAGGTTGCATTAGTTCCTTTTCAAGAAGGGTTGAATACTAAGGTTTGTTGCAATTTCTTGGCAGAGTTACCTAGCCGAAGTCATTTTGACTACGATTCATTGATATCTAGAAGCCTTCGTATCTTGAAATCTAGCTCTTGGTTGACCGTGCGCTTGCCACCCTCGATCAGGGATACGAGCTTTTGGGATACGCCGAGAAAACCTGCCAGTTTGGCTTGAGTCCAACCTTTAGCTTGACGAGCTTCTCTAACTTGGCTGCTGGTTAAGCTGCTAGGAGGACTTGGCTTCAACTTGTTCTTGGGCTTTATGGATTTCGCCCTAGCTTTTACCTTACAGGCTAGAAGTTCTGGAATAGGGGGTATAGGTTTAATAGTCAGTTTGGCTTCCAGGAGCTTGTCTAGGTAACCTTTAGGCTTCTTACTTTTTGCGTCTGGTCTTAGCCATGCAGGATAAGTTTCCGCATCAAACGTAACCTGCCACTCCAGTTCGAGCAGTAACTTTATTGCGCTGTCCCAACGCTGTTTTAAGTCATAAGCTTTGCGGCAGTCTGACCGAGCTTTGTCTATAACTGATTGGGGTAGTGCAATTTCTAATAACTCCTGAACTTTGTAGTTTCCCGTAGGGCGAACTCGGCTATCCAAGGTTAAGTAAATAGCAAACCTTAGTGCGAGTTCATCATGGTAGGGATCGATTTTCAAAACTTGCTCAGCTAAGTAGCCAAACTGATATAAAGCTTCTCTTGATTTGGTTCCAGCTCGGTTCAAAAAATCTTGAGTCCATAATCCTGGCTGCACTGTAATGTAAACTTCGTCAGGCTGGTCTATTTTTCCTTCAATGTCAACTTGACCGATAGGCTTGATATAGACATTCCACATTCTCCCTACAGGAGCACTAGCTATGATTTGTCCTTTTTTATTCTTTCCCTCAACCCAAAAAGCTTTAACTAGGAGGCAATCAAGAGCAAAGGCTGTGTTAGCAATTTCTAGTAGTTTTTCTGGTTTACTTTTTTTATGATTTTTTTCCCAACCAAATTCTCGAATTATCTCGCTAGCTTTCAAAAGAAATTTACTTTCCCAGGGGGTTTGTGATTTTATAGCATGAGCAGCAAAAACTAAGTGTAGTTTAGCTGTTGTAAAGCCAAATTTATCAATAATTTGCTGTGCCTCATCCCAAGGTAATAGGGTAATATCTCTAGGATTAGTGATGTAATGCTCAATATAATTTTGGGGATTCCCTTTAGCTCTGTGTTGTAAGCAGGCTATTCCTTGTTCGTTCTTTTGCCATTGGTCTTTCCTGGTATAAGCTTCAATGCTTGAAAACATTACAACTGATGAAGGAATAGGTGTTATGGGAGGAAGTCGTGGTTCTGTGTGTAGTATTGCTTCGTCGAGCTGGTCTACAGTCTTGATATCCGCTTTATTGCGATTTTCTAAGTAGGCTTGAAATTTTTGAAATACTTTGGTAATTACTTCTTCTAGCTCTTGTGCATCAGCTTGTCCTTTAGTTAGACAAAGATGCTCTTTGAAAATATCTCTTATTATCCTTTTACCTAGTTCTTCCAGAGCATTTAATTCTTCGGCTTTATAATATTTCTTGATTCCATTCTCTATTGCTTGAAAGAATATGGAATTTATTTCTGCCAGCAAATTTTCGCTCTTAAGGTAGTTAAGCCCATCTAAGTTAATACCTAAAATCGATTGTTTATAGGTGTTCGATTCAGTGATGTCTACCATAGTTTGATTGGCTCTTTTGATATAATCTAAAATAGATTAAACCTTAATTAATTGATAAAAGTCACGCTTTAAAAGTATATAGAAACTTCTTAATTATAGCTTAATCAAGCTGCGACTATATTTTTAAACGAGGAGAGCAATTGGGCACAAGATAGTCTCTTCCCTTGGATCGAAAAGAATCTACCCTCGATTCTGTCCACTGTTAAGGATGCTTTTGCGTGGGTGGACGATAAGGTTGCTGTTCCGATTCGACGAGTGGTTAAGAAAGCTTGGGAAGCACTTCGGAAATATCTGCTTAAGACCGTAATTCATTTGGAACGGCGGAATGCCAGTAAGTGGGAGAGGCGCATTACTTCTTTTGTTGTTGAAGTATTAACTCCTCAGACTCCGATCATTAAGAAGGTTGAAACTGTTGAAGAAGTAGACTGGGATGATTTACCTGATGATGTGAGAAGTGCTTGGATGAAAAGTGAGCAACAGTTTCATGATATGGATGTAACAGCAATTCGTGATCAGCAACTTGAAACACTAGAGATGACAAACTAGGGATGACAACTTAGGGAAAGCAACTTGAGAACAAGGCAGTGAGGTCAAAATGAAAAGTGAGTCTTGGATGTGGACAGGTATCAAAGTTGCCTTGGTTATCGCTGGACTTATCGCGATCGCAGTGGGGTTGAAGTACATTTCTGAACGAACGGATATCGAAACTCAAGCAGAGATTGACACTTGGGTGAATCAAAGGCTGGCAGAAGCCTTAAGTAGAAAACTCAATCAGCCTGCCCAAGTGGTAGGAGATGCCCTAAAGAAACCAAGTGCCTCTCCCTTAGCTGAACAAATTGAGCAGATAGTTCAATCCGTAACTGTAACGTTTCAACGGTTATCTTCGTCGAAGTTTCAAATACAACTCAATCTCCTGTACAAAGACGATACGGCTTTCTCAACTGCAATTGAAAAAGAATGGGACGATCTGCCTGCCACAGTACGTAAAGAGTTTTTGCAAACTGAGCATCAAACAGTACGTCGAACTTGGATCTGCCTTGATGGATGTTTTGATTGATTGTGAGAATATTCGTAATGTTGTGAAGCTAGCAGCGAGTCAAGCGGTTGTTCGTTTTGGTGAGCAATGCCAAGTTTTTCGAGATGACTTTCTAGCCGCGATCACGCAGGTTCGTCGAGGGAAAGAAAAGGTGGGAACTGCCTCAGGCAAAAAGGCTGCGCCAGTAGTTAAAGAAACGGTTCTATCTCCAAATGAACTATCTCCGGAATTGCGCGATCGCTATGAGGAAAGCCTTTCTCAACTATCCGCAAACAACCCTCAATCACTAACTTAAGGCAAATACTTAACCCAAGTTGCTAGTTATCTAAGCTATTGAGCAAGGGAACCGAATAAAATCCCCTCCAGAGACATTGTGAGGAGGGGTAAATGCTTAATGAAACTATTGCCATTTACGCTATCATCGACGACCTGCTCAAAGCAATCGGACATCGAGACGACTGCCGACGGAAGATGAGTGACGCAGAAATCATGACTACAGCAATGGTGGCAGCGCTATTCTTTAACGGTAATCAGACCTTGGCTCGTGCTTACCTCAAAGAGCATGGCTTAATCCCCAAGATGCTGGAAAAATCGCGATTTTGCCGGAGATTGAACCAACTGTGCCTGCTGCTGGAGAACTTATTTCATCAATTGGGTCTAGTACTCAAGCAGCTTAATGGCTCCACAGAATACTTGTTAGACTCCTTTCCGGTTCCAGTTTGTGACAATATCCGGATATTTGGCGCACGTCTAGTCAAGTCCCAGGAGTATCGCGGCTACATCGCCTCGAAAAAACGCTACTTTTACGGCGTGAGAGTGCACTTACTTAGCACCAAAGACGGTATTCCTGTCGAATTTGTGTTTTTACCGGGTTCAGCCAATGATGTCCGAGGATTGAAGGCTCTGCCGTTAAACTTACCAGAAGGCAGCGAAGTCTATGGAGATTCAGCTTACACCGACTATACCAGTGAGGATGATCTCAAAGACTCCAGTCAAATTGCACTTCAAGTGATGCGAAAAAAGAATTCCACACGCTCTGACCCACCTTGGACAAGCTATGTCAAACAGTGTACCCGACATTACATTGAGACTGTTTTCAGTAACATCACCCGAGTCTTCCCCAAATCCATTCATGCGGTAACCTTAGATGGGTTTTTGCTCAAAATTAGCGCCTTTATCTTTGCCTTTACCTTAAAAACAGCATTTCTCGACTAAGCCCAGCTCAGGCAGCAACCCACCATCTCAACTAAGAATCTTGAGGTTAAGCTCGAATGCTCATTGGCTTTGAGCTAGATTAGTGTGCTGTTTTCTGAACCCCTACACTCAGCTTGAATAACCCGCAACTTGGGTTACTTAGCATTGCAAAAGCATTCATAGTGCAGTGTAGATTCCTAAGTGTAGCGACCCGCAAACAAGAACACTCAGACCCACAAACAAGGCGTTTTTCGACCCACATTATTGGCAAATAGGCTATAAGCTTTAGCTAGAGTGAGTTTGAAGCGCATAAGTCTTGGACTTGTTCAGTTTTAACGATCGTTACTATAGGGAAAATGCCGTAGGTATTCCTGGATGCTCCTTTTCCACCATCTCAACTTTCTAACCTAACGCGAGTTTGACGGAGGCAGAAACACTTATTCCTTCGTTGGCTGAAAGCCCAATTATTTCGTGGGAAGACCCAAAATTTATGTTTTCAATCGAACTCACGTTAACCTAATTTCTTAGAGCTATACACATTATTGGCGACACTACTTTTGTCCAACATATCTCCTGTGCTAATTCACTTCAGCTTTTCTTTGGAAAAATGATCTCACGCAATGCTTGCATTAAGTCTTTGACTGTTTGATATCGTTCGGTTAGCTTATATTGCGTTGCCCGGTGAATAACATCTTTCAGGGAGGAGGGCAACGGAATCTCCTCCAGGTTAAAACTATAATTTGCATCATGTTGAACTTGAAACTCTCGTGGATCTTTTCCTGTAAGCAAAGAGATTAGTGTCGTTCCCACTGCGTAAACATCTGATTGAGGAGTAGGAGCGCCATATTCTTGCTCAGGGGCCTTGTAGCTTTTCAGTTCCTTCCCGATATTTCCTATGAGAAACGCTCGTTTATCAGATTCTCGAAACAATATGCAAGAGGGTTGAACATTACCATGAATTACAACCGGATCGGCTGTATGCAGACTATTCAATATAGAGCAGGTCTGAAGCATAATCCGAACGCTCCAATCAATAGTTTGCTCCATCGGTAAGCTTTGCAGTTTTTGGGTATATTGCTCTAGGGTTTGACCGTATAGCCGATCAAGTTGGTTCAGAAAGATGAGTCGTTCCCGCTCTAATACCTGAAGTTGGCTATGAAGCGAAGTAATAGCTGTTTGAACTTGCAACTGTTCCTGCTTCAGTTGTTCCACTTGAGCGGTTAGCTCTACTAAATTTGCATGAATTAAGCTTTGTTCCTCTTGTGGTTGAACGGTTTCAGAAACCACCAAACTTTGATTAGACAAAGCTAACTGCTGAAGCTCCTGCCGAAGGTCAGCTAGATCATCTAGAAGGCTAGTGTGCTGCTTCAACCGACTCAATACTTCTAAAAATTCTTGATTAATTTGGTTTAAATGGTAGGCATCGCTAGTCATAATGATAACCTTGCTATACTTGATCTTTAGACTAAATCGAATCTCTGAAATCTTGGAATTTCCTCAATTGCTTCACTAGTCCAGCGCAGAATTTGTCCAGATCTTGTAAAGTCGAAAGTAATTGCAATTCAACTGATTGCTCAACGAGTGGTGTAGCGAGTGGCAGGCGATCAAATGTTGAGATGGTCATATTGTAAAGTTGATCAACCACCTCTCTAAAAGCTGTATCGTTGTGAGTACAACAACCTCTAGTTTCTAGAGCCGTAAAAATGGCTAAAATCTGCCCATATTTATCTTCTACTTGACCTCCTGCTTGATCTTCTACTTGTAAATCAGACGGAATTAGCTCTGTGATCAGTCCATAATCCAGACTCTGGTCGAGAATCTGCCACAGTTGTTGCCTCAGCACGGGCTGTAACCAGCAAAAACTACGAAGTACCAAATTCTCTCTTAAAAACAGACTGAGCTTTTGCCCCGCTACAGCATAATGGAGAGGAGATTTGAGCCAACGTTCCATTAATTGCAACACTCGATTAGAAGTTCGAGCGAGTGCTTGATTCGAGAAATCAGGCAGATGAGTGGCTGCCACAGAAGTGTCTCTTAGGCTCTCAACAACTTGATTAAATTGGGACGATAAAGCGTTGAGGTGAGAGAATTCTTCCGGCGAGAGTTGCGTTTCCTGGTTCTTAATGAAGCGATCGAGACGATCGTTTAAAAGCAAATCTTGATAAAACTGCACGATTTGATTGCGGTCTCCCGCATTCTGCAAAATTTGCTCTGCTTCGTCAATTTTTGCAGCGTTGAGCGCTACATCACTCAAGGTTTGAATATGCTTAGATTCAGCCCTGCGCCTATAGTGCAGAATATAATCTGGAACGTCACACTGTTTTCCTCGCTCAAGCAGTGCATCAAAGTTTTTTTGATCTTGCGGCATTAAGTAGACATTGGAGATGCGATCAGGACAAAGTTCTGGATAATCTTTCTGCATCAGCAGCCGTTGCAAATCTGTCGCATGTTCCAGGTTTGTCCCTTCTGATTCAACATCTTGCCAGTACAGACGCAGTAACAAATATTCCAATGCATTTGCATTTTGCTTCAGTGAAGTCGTTGAGGCAGGAATCTGATTCAGCACATCCTGACAAAGCTGCCATTTACCGCTAGCAAAAAACAGGTAAGCCAGTAGCGTCTCTAAAGAAGAATTTGTGTTTGCCTGATAACTGCTTTGAAGAATATTTTGCAGTTGAGGAAACCAACCGAGTTGATGATGAATGTAGAGATTAAGTTGCAGATAGGCTTGACGTAAGGTTAGGAAGCGATCTCGTTGATTGGGGTTGCTTAAGATGCGTTTGCATTGCTCTAAGCAATCCAAGGCTCCTTGATAGTCAAACTGCAAGACTCGACATAGAGCTATGTTGAAAGGAAGTTCTGGCATGAAAGCTTGTGCCCGTCGCGTCTTGTCCCAAATTTCTCGGAAACGATTTTCTGAATCTTCCAGTTTGCCCAGGTAGAAGTAGTCATCCTGGATAGTCTTGACCAAATTTGCCAAATGGGAGAGGCTCTGGTTTAGCCCAGGGAAACGCCTTCTCCATTGGTTCGGATAGCTGTCTTGATCAATCTCTACAGGGGCAGGCAGCTTTAACAACCCATGCAGATTTTGAGAAAGTTGTTTGACAATCGCTTTGAGCGTAGCACGGCGCAACTTCCAGCAATCTAGCTTGTCATAGAGGGACAGGAGCGCGATCGCTATGTC
>DALYIW010000058.1:7535-25759 GCA_031970155.1 Coleofasciculaceae cyanobacterium CTOTU46601
GAGTGACTTATCCAGATGATAAGCGATCAGTAAATGTTCCAATGCCTCCAGATGAGGAAGCAGTGGTGGATTCGTTTCAAAACTGGAGGTAATCCCGATTGCGTAATGACATAGAGGTTGTAAATGGGCTGGCATTGCTAGTAAATCTAGCCGTTGTATCCGCCGTGCCACTTGTCTCAGGATGATAATAACCTCATTATCTGAATGGCAATCAACGAATTCTGCCCAGTCTTGCCACAGCCTAGCACTCTTGCTAAACCGACGAATCAAGCCTCGCAAATTTGCATAGGTGCAAGGAATATTGCACTGATCAATCAAGTCAATAATTTGTTTTTTACGATCAGTAGGATCGGTTTGCTCAAGCAGCCGGACTAATTGCTCCAAACCAGCGTCAAACTGGATGAGTGGTGCAAGGTAGTAGCGATTCAACCGTTGATGAAGCATTTCGACAGCGATCGCGCGGCTTGTCAGGTTCAAACTGGTTGACTCTGAAAGCACTCGGAAGTCCAGGATTTCTCTATCTGGATCAATATCCTCTAGGCGAAGCATGATGCTGTCATCGTTTGGTTCAAAGTCAGTCGATGGATAAGCAATCAATGCAAATAGATAAGATTGTTTGGCGTTGATTTTTACATAAGCTCCCTGCTCCACCGGACGATGAATTTGCACAGTAATTTCTTGTCCACTGCGGTAAGTCTGAATTTGTGAGGTATGCTTTAGACTAAATTTTTTTTCAATGTGATAGACCTGAATTATTTCCCCTGGCGTGAAGAGGTCTTTCGCTTTCATCTGTTCACTCCAACCTAACTCTTGATTGGAAATGTAACCCAGCGTTTGCTTAACCGTGAAGACTAAACCATGTTCCAGAGTGAGCAGAACTTCTGCATTGAATGGCTGCTTGAGCGAAGTACGACTGAGTTCAAAGTCGCCTGGTGAAACAATGGACAAGATCGATTGTTTTGCATCCCCAGAATCGTAATGAACTCGTTGAACTTGCACAGAAACCCACATCCCTGGTAGCAAGCAAGGTTGATGCTGTGCTCCTTGAACCAACTGGGCGTGGGGGATTAGTGTTCGCACACCATCAATTTCTAGCAATACTGTATCAACCTGCTTCCGATAGAGATTGCATTTAAGAACTTGTGCTTGCACCTGTTCATTGGGATATTGGTCGTGATGTGCTTTTAATTTGTAAAATGCCCGTTCGTAAATCCACTTGGGTCGAATGATAAGGGCGTCTTTTTGGGGATTAATGTAAATTGCTAGCCATAATCCAGATTGCTCTGGTGTCAGAATGTCGTCGATATATTTTGCGATGGGTGGATTAGTCCATGTTAGTTGAGATAACCAAATGCTCCTAGTGAAGCGGTTCAAAATGTTAAGGTCTACTCTCTCTGTATGACTCGGTTGTTCTGTAAATTTACTAAACACCACTAGTGGTTCTTGAAAAGTTGCTTGGCTTAAGCGTTCATGAATTTCAGTCTCATCGAGCAGATTCAATGTGATTGTTTGTCGTTGTGGGTCGATGGAATCTACTATCAACCAGACATCCTGTCCCACGTGATACTCGATCGCTTTCTTTTTAGACGGCAAATGATTCACAAAGTATTCCAGAGCCAGATGCTTGGCCCGAACAATTATTCCTGAAATAAATCCGAATCCAGTTTCAACAATTTCCTGTACTTGCGCTTCAATCAATTGATTCGGATGTAAATCATGCAACACACAGAAATCAACGTGCTGAATAAAAACTCGATCTTGCTCCAGTTCTTTTTCTGCTGTTTGTTTCAGGATAACGGTGAGACGATCACCTGGTAGCAACCGTTTAAATTGAGCCGGACTGAGCTTATCTCCACAAAAGCTAAATTTAGTCGTTGGAATAGCAACTAAATTGCCTGGTGTAAGCTCAAAAATTTGCTCATCTTCTTGCTCTGTACAAACGTATGTTAAAGTAATTGTGCTGCTTGTCGTTGTGTCTACCTTAGTTGTAGAATCGGTCTCAATAAATTGCCGTAAAAATTGAAATGGTAAGGGTTTATTGAGTTTCTTTTCCTGGAATTGATCATACCGCAATGAAAATTGTCCCCTATGCTCTGTAGCAACCAGAATGTCACCGGGCTGTAGCTGTTCCCTCAAGTAAGTGATGCGGTAATCGATGTGATAAGTTGCATAATCGTCTCGCAAATAGGTGATTCTACCACTTCCAGAAATCAGTTTGACACGATTACCAATTAGGCTATCAACTTGGAGCATTTGTTGTTGATCACCAATGCTACGATCGCACAGAACTACTGTATGAGTTGGGTCTTTAGGCAGCCGTTCAATTTTGAGACGCAGATCTCGATAGCCAATATCTTGCCTGAAAGGTTCTTTGGTGGTTAGCTTCCCTTCCAAGTCGCCGTAATCCGGTAGAGCAAACCTCCACAAATACTCTTCAGACTTAGAGGTGCTGCTGCTGTACGTTAACTCAGCCCGCACTAACATTTGTGGATTGAGATAGCGGAGTACATTGTTTTCTTCGATCATTTCCAGTTCAAAATTGACACGCAGCGATCTCTGATTTGCAGACACGCTGAAAACTAATACGTTACCTGGCTTCAATTTTTGACGTGGCAGCGATGGTTTCCATGCAATTAAAGGGAGTCGCACGATCACATTTGGCTGCATTTCTAGATCAACATAGTCATCCACATAATCCGGCGGCTTACCCTGACGATGGTGGCGCGGTAACACAACCCCTCTCACCGTTTCGCTAAAGGTCTGGGTGAGAAAATAACTCATTCCCTGAAGCGCTGGTTTACTCATCTTCAGACTGAATCGAGTGCTTGCGTCTGGACGACTCTGTTTAATCACAGCATTTTCAAATTCTTCCCCCAGTTTCGTTTGAAGCTGGCTCAAATTGAATCCGGGTTGGTAACTCACATCAGATTTGTAGATGTATCCCTCACAGCCTTCGCCAAAAGTTACTTTAAGCCGATTTAATGGGCTACCCACAGCACCGCCATACTTGACCCGGAGCCGATCGCCCTCCCCTAAAATGCGAGGCTCAACGGGTTTGAAATAGACTTCAGAGTTGTTCGATTCGTCTGTGGGACTAGCGGTGAATCGAAGTAGAATGCGATTGAGCATGGAGAGCGACTCAATCTGACTGAAGTAATCGGGGTGAAGAAAACAATTTGCTTGATAACCCTCTATTTTCAATTTAATTCGGCGATCATTTCGATATTTCTTGTCAATTTTGCCGTAAAAAATCTTTTGATGGTCAGATAAGGCATTAATGTCAGCCTGAGTAAACCGAACCACATTGAGACGAGCCTGGTCTTGATACCTCTGTATTCGTAACGTCACCTGATCGCCTCGCTGCAAACCAAATTCTGCGCCACCTTTCTGGTATTTGATTCCTTCTACATAGAATCGATCGATTGGGACTGCAATGACTAAGCCTGGTTTAATTTCTATACCAATAGAGACCTGAGTGGTTGGCTCTGATGCTTGTAAAGGATTTGAATTCTCATTCTCCTGAGATACCAAAGTTGATGTCGCACCTGATTCATGTTGTGATTCGTGGTGCTCTGAGTCTGAGTTGACTGGATTTTGAGTTAGTGGATTACTTGAAGTTGTCACACCCAGAAATGTTGCCTGTTTAAAGAGCGTGTTATCTTCCCACTCAAACTCTTCTATTGCCTGGTCAAACTCCAATCTCGGATAGTTATCAACTAGGCTGACTTCTAATTCGGGTGGATTGGCTTCGGAATTAGCAGAAACGATGGTAAAGGCGTAGTAGCGCTCGTCGCCAAGATCTTCTAGCGATCGGTAGGTATGCACTCGACTGGCACTGATCTCTTGTGTGGGTAACCAACAATAGTTTTCAACCGGATACTCAGCTAGATCATCCAGACGCACTTGAAAGGCATCTTCTTCAGCGACATAGCGGCCAATAGTTCCTCGGACTGTAAAACTGGGGTTCTCCTGCCACTGCTGCTGGTAAGCCCGAATTTGGTTTCTGACCAGATTAAGATCGGGTTGCTGTCGTGGTCTAGGCATCAACGCTGCACTCTCAACCGCCAATCGAAGTTGATTGTCTTGTAGGTCTGGAGGCTGCATTAAGATAACATCAAACGTGGTTTGTGGCCGATCAGACGTAGATGGGTGAATCTGCCCTCGCAGTAACTGTTGTTCCTCCTGATAGTTCATCCGGTTTCTACGGTAGAACGTCTGTATGCCTTTGGCAAGAGGAATCTGAGTAACCGCGTCAAGTTGTAAATGTTGTAACTTGATTCTGACTCCATGATCATTGGGTTCACCGACTACCGTTCCTGAAATCACGATTTTTGAATGCAATGGCACGATCGAAGCATAGTTTTCAAGCCAGAAAATCTGAGATAGCTCGAAGTTTTTGAGATGCGCCGCTACGTGTAAAGGTCCAGGTTCAAATCGTTCAATCTGAAGTTCCCCTTGAGATAACCGTTTCAGTGTCAGATAGTCACCCACAAAGAGTTCGGACGGGTTGAGTGAAGGCATGAATCGTTTGGCAACCTGGAAAAACAGGGGCGCATGACCCACAAGCTGGTATTCAAACCGATAATATTGACCTTTGCTTTGGACATAGATGCAACGGTACGATCGCTGAGTCGTCAGCACATCCTGCCAATCCGTCCAGTTCTGATCCAACCGGGGACGCAGCGCGAAGAAAGTCTGCTGGGATTCTACCTGAATCTTAAGCAGAGCATTTGAGGTGCGGTGTAGCGTAATCCGATCTCCTGGGTAAATCTTGACAGGGTCGGGTTTGATAGTATCGGGTTGGGAAAAGGTAATGAGTCGGCGATTGCTATCCTCAAACCGAATCTGCTTGCCTTGAACCTCAATAACCTGTCCACCATTAGTGTTCGTCGATTCTAATCCAAGCTCCCAAAACAGGTGGCGCTCAACAGTAGCAATTCCCTCACGTTGCCTGATCTCTTGTTTTTCGACATAGACCCTCAGACGCATGTTTCTCCGATAATTAGACAGAACTGGCAGATGCCCATAGGTGATAGCTCGTTCGTAGAGAACACCTCTTGTTCCCCCATACCGGAGCAACAAGTAGTCCTGAACTGGTTGTGGGTCAGCGTGAACGACACAGAGATAACTTTGCCCCTCTTCAAACCGATCTTCTGAGGTCTCGGCAAGGTACTCCAACTTCAAGATGTCTTGATAGGGATCAAAGTCATGAATGACTCTGCCGCTGATTGCAGCATCGGGAGTGATTGAGTCAGGCAGAGGTTGGATAATCAGGGTATGGCGGCTAAGATCGTAGCCAAGAGGTTGTTCTAGCGGCCGCCCGCGCCTCCCCCGCCACCGCCTGCGTGTTCTGATTGAGACGGATCATCTAAAGGTTTGAATCTGCCTTCAATTCGCATACCTTTGGTTGGCATTTCTCCAACAGGTCGTACCTCTTGTACCTTGAAGATGGGTTCTATACGACCATGAAGAGACTCGGTAGTGAAGGCAATGCTTAATCGAGTTCCTTGCTTTAGAGTACGTTTTGATAGAAAGAAATCGTATCCTTCAGGACTAAATTCAAGTAGGCGCTCTTCGGGTAAATAAAAAAGGATTCCTGCCTTGATTTCAAAAACATATCCATCGTTTGAGGAATTAACATATGTCAAATCTTCTGTTTCGTTGCTATACGAATTCAAATTCCTCTCATATAAATACTTCAAAAAATGTTCATCTTTAGGTGGATTTGATCGAAGGCTCCAGTGTTTCGTCTCTGAGTTATAACTAATAATAAAGACTTCATTACGACGTTCATTCAAATGAGTACGCCATGTTTTGAGCCAGTCAGTATCCTTACGCCAGCTAAGCTCGTATAGAGGAACTGTTACGGATGCACCTTTCCCTTCGATTTGGAAAACCGCCCCAGGTGAGGTTGAATTGTCTGAAAACCCTACCAGTCGTCCCCGCAAAGTGATATCCTGCTTTCGCAGGGGTTTCTGGAGTGATTCTCTACCATCAAGTTCTAATTCCTGAATTTGTCGTTCCTGGGTATCAATACAGACACTAATTTGAAACGCCAATGTTGCACCTAGCAGTTCTTGCAGCAAACGCGGGTCGTCAGTGTTACGATCGCCCAGCAGTTGCTGGTTACTCACATACTTCAGTGGAAATTGCCGCAGCCCAATATCAACATAAACGCCACTGTAATCGTCAGCAATTCGTTCCACTCTGCCTAAAACCCGGTAACTGCCTCGCAAAACTGACTCATCTGGGTTCGGTTGCTCCTGCAGCGCTTGCATCATTTGCGTGACAATTTCAACATCCGTGAGAGCGCGATCGAGAAAAATCCAGGCTTTTTTCTCCGAGATGGAACGCAAGTAGGTTTTGATACGAGTTCGCTTTGCTCCTGAACTCTCTATTCGATACAGCAAAGTATTGATGCTTTGGGAAGCATTGTCGAAACCGGCTACTTGATAAGACAGATAGTCTTCGTATTCCTGGGTCGAATTTTTAGACCATAAAATCGGTAGATCCTGCTTAGTAAATTCCTCCTGAATCTCATTGAGTCCCGTGAGAATTCTCTGGATTAACGGATCAGGTTGGGGATAATTGAGGCTATCCTGGGCGGCTTGCTGCTGCCGATATTCACCCGCTCGCAGCAAATTGAGATATCCTAAACGTAATCCATCTCGATTTCGATATCGTCGTTTCAAATCCCGCAGCCAAAGTTTTACCAGGTCATCACGGAGTTCATAGCACTGATAGCCACACAGCCATTCCCGTAGCTGTACTACAAAAGGTCTTGAACCATCATCATTTAATGCAATCAGGCGTTGAATCAGGCGAGTGGCTTCGGGTGTTTGCATCTCTGCCAATACAGGCATCAGTCGCCGAATCAGGCGATCGGGAATTCCTTGCGCTTTGCCAGTTTGCTCAACCAGATGATCGATCGTTCGCTTGGATAAAACCCCTATCTGCCCCCTGGTTTGAATTTGCTGCTCAATTTCAATGCATCCTCTTACAAATTCATCATCCTGTTCTCCTAAACTTTGAGCGATGTCAACCACATTAGTCAGTCTGGCTTGCAGCAAGAGCAAAATGGGTCGGCAATACTTGTTTTGTTCTAGCGTACTTAAGGGTGCAATTGTCTCAGACGTTATTGTGGATAGATTTGGAATGTTCGTACTTAGCTCGTAAACAGTCCAAAGGCTTTCTTGTATTGCCAACTTAAACGGGTCTAGACCGTACAGCAATTCATATCTAATCGCATGTAAACAGTGTTCGTATAAGTGATCTAAAACTGTTTTACCTAAGTGAGCTAATTGTGTTTTCTCGTCCTGTAAAGCGCTCTGATTTTTGATTTCCCGTGCTAACCTGAGCGATAAAGTATCTAGATGTGCAAATAGGATTCCTAAAGCGGTAGCAATATCTCTCCAGACCTTAAGCCGTTTCTGTAACCAGGACTGTAATTCAGCAGATTGTAGCTGGGCAGACTGTAGCTGACTAGATAATCGACAAACATACTCGATCGTCCTCATCAGACGTTGCTGTAAATAGTCAGCAACCCTCAGACGATGCAATGTTGGTAATTGTGTCAGAAACCGATGAACAGCTTGCTGAACATATCGATTCTTACTGTTGATCCAGGTAGTTAGCTGGTTGATAACTTTCCGCTGCTGTAACGTTAGGGATTGAACCGATGTCACATCCTGTTGATAGCCCTGCTCATAGTATGTGTGACTTAATGCTTCGACAAAACCCTCCTTGACACCACTGACAAAACGCTGCTCATCCCGTTCCAGCAGGTTAAATGGTCGAATATTAGTTGATCGGACAGCTAATTGGGTTTGAGTTATGCGTCGATGATTTGCCGAACGTTGTTGGGTAGGCAATCTCAGTAATAGTCTAATTTCACTATAATAGCCAAGGCTACCCAGTGCTTTAACGCAGTCTCTTTGAGTATGATATCGATGTTCTTCAGCCAGTTCAGCATCGTTCAATTGGTAAGTTCTTGAGGTGAAAAAAAGTTGGATTACCTGAATTATTTTGGGTTTTAAACTGGCATCTTGTTGAACAATTGCCGTCAAAGCTTGAAGTCCATCTCTGGTGACAAGATAATCCTGGCGATTTTCAGGACGATCGATTTGCTCAAGGATAAGATCGAAATTTTGCTGTTCCCACGTTAAAGTCAGATTGAGTTCACCAATCAATAAAATAGCTCGTCTGCGGCAGAAAATATCTTCGCTATCTAAGCAGCGTTGAATCATAGGCAAACTTTTTCGATGCGTTTTGCTCTCTAACAATTCTTTCAACGGGTGAGTGTCGATCATTGCTGCGCTGAATAGCGCCTTCATACAACGCCCCAGTTCCCGCAGAATAATCAAAATATGTTGACTGCCAAAATCAATTTTTTGAGTGCCAGTTCTGCGATTCTGCTTGCTTAATTTGTCCATTTGACTAATCAGAAACGTGAAGGCAGACTGGTCGATGCCCTTCAAGGTATCTTTCAATAACATCTGGTCACTGTCTAAAAGCTCTAACACCTTGTCTGAGGTATCCCCTAAGCCATAGTTCTGCTTCAAAGCAGATGCAGCTAGCTCCCGAACCGGAGCATGTAAATTGAAGAGACCGACTGTTAAAACACCTACCTTTTCTGGACTCCGTCGGGTGCGAACCAGTTCTGAAATGCCTGCATATTGTTCAAATAAGTTGGAGTCAGGTGCTCTTAAAACCGCATTGACATCTTTGAGTAATTTTGGTAGCTCTTCATTCTCTTGATAGAACGATCGGTCAAATGTTGCCATTGTGCCCTCTCACATGTGTCCTCTTACGACCGCGACTCGTTGCCTCCCTACCCAATCCTGCCTGCGTTATGAAGACGCAATCTTATCTGTCCTAACAATCGATGCCGCTCAGCAATCCTCAGAATAGTCCTGTAAGCCTCTTCTCGCGGAAAAAAGTCAGAATCTTTAAGGTATGTCAATAATTCATCTAAATTCTCTGCATTGCCAATGCTTCCTAGCGCTTCAATTGCTTTTTCTACCACCCACGGCTCTGGATGCTTTAGCAGTGGAACTAATAATGCCCTCATGTGGGCAGGAGACAAAGTGATTAACCCTAATTCGATCGCTTCTCGACACAGTGCTGGATTCTCGCTGGACATCGCTGCTAGTAACATCGGTTCCATTTCTGCTGAACTTGCATGTCGCACCTTTAACCTTAAGTATGCTTGAGCCAACCCAGAATCAGAAATTGCTGCATCAAAAGTTGCTGTATTAGAACCTGTTACAACCTTAATTGCTTGTTGAACAACCATTAGATAGCGGTCGGCTGCTGCGGATTCTTGCTCCAAAAATTGGATACAGGCATCGCCAAGTTCAAACCTTAAATCGGGACGTTGCATCATCAATTGCAGCAAGGTTTGGATCTCACGCTCCTGAGCAAACTGAAATATCAACGGAACCGCTGCATTGGCAAAGTCTGCGTTGAGGGTGGGATAACGTTGCAATATTCCAAGTAGGTTGCTGCACATAAATTGAGCCATATCTTTAGAGAGATCAGGCGAACGCTGACTGATTTGATGAAGTGCTTGTACGCTCGCTTGTTCCTTCTCTAAATCCCCAGAGGGGTCATTTGCCAGGTATTGGAATTGTTCTGCGAGATACTGAAAACTGGGAAGGGAACCAAATTGGCCCAGAGCTACAATCAGTGCCTTGGGGAGGGTTCGTGCAGAATAAGTATCACGGCTGATTTGAATTGCTTGAATTTCTGCCTCGTGATCCTGATATTGTGCCAGCAGAACCAAGACATTGTCTCGTTTGGAGGGATACGAATCAACTGGGAACCAACTCAACATCTCTTGCCAAGTTAAGCAGTGTTGGCGCACCAAGAAATGAGTGACAGCCCAGCGCAAATCTATTTCCAGCCTTGTTGCGGTTGTGGTTGGAATAGATAGTGCTAATTCTTTTAGCTGATCGATCACTGGTTGGTCAAGTGGAATCTGGATTGCATGGATTGTGTTTAAAAGGGCGGTTTGATCGAAGTTCGGGTCGTCTAGCATCTGTTGAATCTGTTGCTGCAAAAATGCTTTTACTTCGGGTTGATCGACCTTACCCAGAAAGGTTGCAGCAATAGACTGAATCCAATTCGATGTTTGTGGGTGCTGAAATATTGTAGTGAACCAGTGGATTGCTTCTGATGAATGAAATTGAACAAGCTGAGCGAGAACACGGGGCAATTGTTCCCGATCATGAATTAAGTCTTCCAATATCTCATAGGCTGCTTCTTTGGCTTGCTCCATTTGCATGGCGAATAAAACATCAACAATTAACCGTGGCTCATCACCTTCCTGTTGACACTGGTGAACCAGTTGCTTGATCGCCCGATCGTTCGCTAAGTTTCCCATTGCTTGAATGGCTCTGGAATGACGATCGCGATGGGAGATATTCAACTCTTCTTGCAGAAACTGAAACAATTCTGAATGAGAGAGTTGCTGTAATGCCAGGAAGGTTTTCTCCTGTAGCCACTGGTACGACGTGCTGCGATAAAGATCCACCAGTTGCCGATGCAGTGTGAAAGAAAGGCGATGCGATGTTAAATTTGCTGCAACTAGACAAGCTGCGGAGAACAAAGTACAGGTCTGGAAGATGTTGTCATGGTTATCCTTAAATTTTACAAGCGCTTCAATAAATTCCTGTCTTGCTTTTGATCCGGTTTCAGACGAGTCCTTAGGCTGCTCCAGCCAAAGCAAAATCACATTCTGCCACTGAGTGTCAAAGATTCGAGTTGCTTCTGGAGAATTCGAGCGAGACTCAAAAAAATAGCGCCAATCATCACCGATTGCCTGAGCCGCAAAATAGTCTCGAAAAACGGTATGAGAAAACTTGAAATCGTCTTTTTCTGGGTCATTAGGGTTCTCCAGTCGATGCAGCCAACCCAGACGCAGGATCACTGATAACCCTTCAAAGCGACCCAATTGGTCTTCAACCAGATGCTTCCGAAGAGGCAGTTCTTGTGTATCGATTGCCTTGATCGCCAATTTGCCTAATGCTTGCTTGAGTTCGTCTCGCCTGCGATGTAGCTGAGTTTCCGCAACGTCACGGTTCCATTGCTCGTGTAGGAACTGAGCGTATAATTCTGTCAGGGTATTTGGTAATGTTTTCCCTGATGATTGCCATAAATGACAAACCAGCGCCAACCGTAAAGGATTTTTGACCAGGTCTTTAAGCGGACGATACTTTGGTTGGCTCAGGGTTGCTTTCAGTTCTTGACCTTGCTGGGGTTGCTGCCAAAACCAGTGAGTAATGAAATTTTGCACCTGGTTCAGATCGGTCGTATCACTCAATTCCAGAATGCGATAGGTATCAAACCAACTTGCCGCTCTTTCAGCATCCCAGAAATTTGATCGGCAGGTGAGAATGACATGCGATGCTGGATTCAGTCCTATTAGATCTCTCAGTTGTTTCCTCACTGCGGTTTGAGGATCGGCTGTATCTAGCGGCATTTCATCCAATCCATCTAGCAACAACCAGAAGTGATCGGAACGCAATAGCTTTCTAAATTCGTGCTTGATTGCGTCTATCACCTCTGTTGTTTTGGATGCCACAATGGGCAAGACCACTCTCAACCATTCTTCTAACAGATATATTTCTAACGTCCCACCCCGAAGATCAGCGAGAGAAATCCAAAGAGCAACTTGATTGTGTTCGTTGAGTAGCCAAAGGGCAACTTGCTGAAGCAGAGTACTTTTACCGCAACCGGGTTCTCCAATAATCGCGATGTTCCTACTATGATCGACTGATAGTAACTGTTTCAACCATTCAGACTGATCGAGTACCTGAGGAGGAGCCTGATTGATTCCCCTATTGCTGTCTTCTATGTGCTTGAGGCAATATTTTTCAACTCTCAAGCGCACAGGAACATAACTTACTGTGGTCAGTTTCCGGTAGAGGCGTGGATTGCTGGACAATCGAGTTTGATTCTGTTCCTCTAACCAGGTTTTGCAAGCCTCCAACCAGTTTGCCTGCCCCCTTGAAGACTTACTTGCAAATGCCTCAATTCGGCTATCTCCGAGCTTCCACCAGAAAGCAGGCTGTGTCTGCTGTTTCTCAAGAAAATCAGCTCGAAGTCGCTCTGCCAGTGCTTTCATATCAGGTAACAAAGGTTGTTCTTTTAACTCCGCTAGAACAGCCCGAGAAAAATGACCTGTGCCTATCTTGGCATCATTGATGGCTACCCCATATTCTGGCGCAGCAAACAAGACAAATTGTTCAGCTAGATCAGAATCACCACCAACATCACCAATATGACTGGCTGCAAACTTAACTCCAGCTGCAATTCCCTGACTTGTCTGAGCTATTCCTTTACTATAAAATGCATTGGCACACGCATCGATCAAAAAAATTTGTTGTGGAAAACCTTTACCACGAGCAAATATGCTAAGTGCATTTACCAATGAATTAACATCCAAATTCCATTTCGTGTTGTCGTCAGTGTCGGCAAAAAATAATCTACGGGCGGTGTCCATTTGCGTAATGATGCCGTGCCCGCCCCAAAAGATATAAAGCAGTTCCCCCCGACTGTTTTCACTGGTCAACTGAGAGCGGATAGTGTTGGCAATCTTATCGTGGGTTGCAGGACAGGGGGTTAAGCCTTTGGCTGTCGCTGATGATAAAACTTTTCGATTCTGATCTAGAGGAGACAAGAATAAGTAAATATGTTCTGGTTTAACTTCACGCTCCAAAAGCCAGTCTACAAACTTTAGCGCATCGTTAGCGGGTCCATTTAAGTCATGGTCTGAACCGGCTTGGTACTTTTCAATTCCCACAACCAAGGCATAGACATTAGCAGGTTGGATAGCGCTATTAGTCACGGTAATACTTTTTCGATTTCATCCCAGGTCTGTTCGTTCGCCCAGTAAGCCCCATGAGCCTCTGGAAAGGGTTGCATGTTATCTACTGAAACATCTGTGAGTTTTCCGGGAAAGATGCCCTCACAATTACCGATATAACTCAGGAAGTCTCTCAAATCATAGATGTTGAGCCATTTTGGGAAGTGATCGGGCAGTGGCTCACCATAGGGCAAAGTCTGCAAGGCATCAATTTCGTAGAAGAAAGGTGCTTGCGATCCAACCGTAACTAAACATTCAACTTTATCTCGTAGATCAGACTCAATCAGCAGGTCAACGCAAGCGATTCCACCCAAGCTATGGGCAAGCAGAACAACTGGTGGCTTAACCTGCTCGTTCTCAATCTGGCTCCGGATAAACTCCCGGATCTTTTTGCCTTTCGCTTGATAAATCATGATGTCCCCTGCAAAGGGGTAGGTACCATCCATCACAGCACCCCGCTTCCGTCTCACTCCCTTAGTGTCAAAGCCAAATACGCCAAGCCCTAGTTCCCTGAGCTGACGTTTAGCCCAGTCTGCCAGAACTCCCCTCGATGTTTCATCACGGGTTAAAGTTTTTTGGATTGCGTCAACCGCTTCATCCCGTAGCTGATTGTCTACCAACAACCAGGGATAAATTTCCTGTTCTAGGCACAGAATTCGAGATACGGAGACAATCGCTCTGGCGATCGCAGCATAATCGCCATCTAAGGGTCGCGAGGCAGTCTCTAGCAGCCTTCCCAACGGCTTAGAGTCAATGCCCGTAACTACCTCGCAAGCCTGTTGAAAAACAGCACCAATTCCCAGACTATTCATCTTTGACTGTAATTCTGCATTTGTTGAGAGCGATTCTGCTCTACTTCTCAGTTCTTGGGAGGGCGTGGGTTGACCAGGGACAGTTCTTTGAGCTTGCAGCGGTCTTAAACTCAACAATCGCATCTCATAAAACGGATCTTTGTAAAGGTTTTCCCAGAGGCGTACACTTTCCTCTTCAGGTGTTAGCGTCTGACCACCTTGAGATTCTTGATAAGTAGGAATAGAAGCTCCCCTAGCATTAAGTTTTGCCCCTAAAGGATCACCCCAAAGGCAAGGAACCAACTTGGCGTTAGGTCTGCGTTTTTGAAGAGCTTGCTCTATATGCTGCAAAGTTTCAGCATAGGCTTCTTTTCTACCCCCAGTTCCATGCACGAAGATTATAGTTGTCACATTCCTAATCCCCTGTTTTCATAAGTTCTACCATCAGTGATAGCCCGAATTTCTCACAAATTTCGCGATCATGCTCCTTGAAACCTTTACTTAGACTAGATTATGGGCATTTTCGACAGACCAGAAATTTTGACACAGTAACTGGACATTGGCAAATTATAGAGCTGATGCGATCGCTAACCTCAACATCAGTTGATGGAGGATGAACCGAAGAAAAGGAGCCACACCTGGTAAATTAGGGCTGTTTGCTAACTAGTACCCTATGGGTGTGGCTCTGTGCTTAAACTCATTATTCACCTTTCTACCCTGCTGCTCAACTTCCTGTTGAGCTTGTGTCTGAGTTTATCAAAACCTCAACGGTTGCATATCCTGCGAACAGTGGAAGCCTTGATTGTGACCGACGAGAGGAAAACTCTCTCAGAACTGTATCGGCAATGGGTAGAAGCTCCGGATGTAAGTGCGGTAGCTGACTTTTTTCGGGTTAGTCCTTGGTCAGGAGAGGAAATGGGGCAAGGCTTGTCCTGGTTTGTCATGGCAGATGTGATGGGACGGGCTGAAGCTGAAGGCATAGAACCAATCATCTACGTCAGTATCGACGACTCCCTGGCTGATAAAGACTCTCGTCACTACCGCTTGTCATCAGGCGAGCGCTACTGGCAGTAATTGCACAAGCAATATGATTTCTTTGAATCCGTCCTTTACGACATTGGCAAGATTCAACACCAGTTAGTTGTTTTAGCTCTCGGTGAAACTCCTCAACTTTCCAAGGAATGTTATACACCTGTTGTACAACTTTCATCGAGTTTTGATAACTATCGTTAGTGACGATAAATTCCGTCCTGTTGGTTGAAACAGTCACTCGGAATAGCTTCAGTTTTATAGCCCCAGGAAACTTCTTGATTTTAATTATTTTACCTTGTTTTAATTCGGTTTCATGCGCTAGATTAGCACAAGATAAATCGTGTCCTGTTGGCAGACACACAGCAAAGTAAGTCAGACTAAAGCAGTAAACCCTGATTAAGGGAGAGGTTGGAAAGATAAGACGGCTTGAGTTCGTGGTTTTCCTCTTTCTCCAAAGTGCATTTGCTTGGGAGATCTTTTAGAGGATAGTATAGCTGTTGCTTGCTCTTCTATTGCCAACCTCACTGATCCGGACGATTAAGCGCTCCGGACTTGCCCGCGTAATCGCGTACTTCATGACGGGGATAGGAGAAAGTAGAGAGTGAGATTGCGCTATATCGAAAGTTTATGGCGGGTTGCACCACAGCTAGCGCTTGCCTAGTTGTGAAAAAATGCATTGCCTACGAGCGAGAAAAGGAAATGGATATTACCGCAACCCTCAACGAAATCTTACTGCCTCCCTTTCTGTTATTAATTGTTTTCTGTACGCTTTGCTGCCAGCTTCCACGTCATAGCGCAACAGTCTCCACAAAAATAGAACAGCCAGTAGAACTGCAACAACCAGCAGTTGAAACGCTGCTTGCTCGCTCTAAAACTGAGCAAAAATTCACCACCCTTGTCGAAGCTTCAGACGAGGAGGCGTCATTGCGTATAGAAAACTCAGTGGAAGATTTGGCATCTCTAAGTAGCGTGAAAAAAGTGCCAGTGGAAAATGCGACGCGATACGATTGCACCCAAGAGGCACTCAACGTCACTCTAACGCCCGAACTGTATACCGAGGCAATTGCTGTAATCGACAGTCTAAATAAAGTCAGCGCTAGAAAACTTTGCAAGCCACTCGGAATCCAGCAGAAGCGAAACGGCGTGGAGCTGACAAAAGAACTCATGGTAGCCAACATCAAACGAGTACTCAAGACAAACCCAGAACTGGTCATCTCTACAATTTCTGAAAAGCTCAAAATTGACCTTGTTGCGACAAAAGAAGATAGTCTTGGCTCAATTGATACGATACAAATTGCCTAAGCAATAAACGTGAATGTCGGAATTTCCCCCGCGTCAAACTTCACTTAGAGAGAGGGGGAAATTCCTTAAGTTGAAAGTCCTATGATTAGAGGTCTACTCTGCTCACTTAGATAATCGCCAAAAAAGTTAGGGGCTATCGCTGTCGCATGAGTTCTGGTTGTTAAAATCCAGTCGCCTGGAATTTAACAACACGATAAAACAGCACAATATATGTTATGTCCTGTCAGCAGGACACATATGAACTCGCTACCGAGAAACCCCCGGTTATTTTTTTGTGCCTTGATACACCCCGCCCGTCCGTCATACATACTCTGTTCTACCGGGAAGATTAATCAGGCACAAAAACGTTCAATCGCCGTCTTGAGCGTTCGTATGCGCTCTTCAGTGTTCGCGCTAGAAAGTAAGGCAAGAACCTGTTCTTCAACATCTACTGAATCGGCAGGTGCCAGGATAAATTGATGCGTTCCCAGCGCTTCAATCAAAGCAGAAAAGGAGGCAAACTGCAAATGCGCTGCTAACTGCTTTAAATTTTCATGGGAACTTGGAGTCAGCGAACAGGAAAACTGCTGCTTAAGCTCGTCACCAACAACGGGCTGACCTTTGGCACGGGGCATACTATTTTACGTTAAACCGACTACATAGCACATCGCTCTATCGTACAACAAAAGTCATACGTCCCTAGATCGCTTGCTGATTATAGAATGAAAACCTATGTATGCTTTTAAAAGCGTTAAATCAAGGGTTAATTTTTAGAATTTATTATTGACAAAGGATAAAAAACTATATAGGCTTTGAGAAGATGGATGGGTTTAATGCGATCTTGCGCGAAGAGAAATTGCCGTCCCAAGTGCCTTAACTAAAAGTAGATAGTGCTGTGTTGAAGCGATTAAGCGATTATCAAGTCATCACGGGGTTGTCAGTTCTCGGAATAGCTGCGATCGCTTACCTTAGCGGCTCAAAAGCCAGTGGCGATTTTGAGATTTGGAGATCCGTCGAGATGGACAAATCTGAGATCAGGCTATCCGGAGAGCTAGAAAAAACAAAAGCCGAGGTGTCGCGGGAGATTGCAGACGCCTACCGGAAAAACCAAATAGGAAGATTCAATCAAATCGAGATAACGGATTACGTGTACAGCTCCACTCCGCCTAATTTGGACTGGAATCAGAACGTCGATCCAAATACGCTAACTATCGTTCTTGACCAATACAGAAGGTGCGTCGGTGTAGCGCACAAAGGCACGTACATTCACGCCTATAAAGACCCTCAAGTATGTCAGGACTTTTGACAGTGCATCAACAACAAAACAATAAAATATGGGATGCTAGTTGGAAAATTCTAAAGAATGGCATCATTCGTCTTTGTTCTCTAGGGGCGCAGGTAATCCAGTTTCTGACAAGTCCTCCCGGCAACCTGATTGTCTTTAGCTTCGCAACAGTTTACTTCGCTCTAATCAGCGTGGAAAGCTATTGGCTTGCTGTGGATAAAATGAACGAAGCATTCGTGCCTAAGCCCTTCATAGACGATGGAGCCGATCCGAGACACCTTGCGATCGCTATTCGGTCGATGAAATTTTGGACATCAGTGATGCTCTCGCTATTCGTCCAAAGCATCCAGGCATTTGTAATTAGAGAAATAAGAATTGAGGTTCAGCAAAATATCAATGCCTCGCAAAAATCAGCGGCGATTCGGGGAGCAGCAATAATTGCCACCTATGTGATCGACGGACGAGTAGGACTAGCCACATATCCAATCTTTGGCATAGAAACAACGCGCATGAGCGTGAATCTAGTATGGTTGCTTCTTGATATCGTCGGTACGGAAATTGGCTTGAATTTCTTCGACCATGCCTACGAGAAAGCCGCGCCTCAACTAAAGTAAAAAGGGCTTGCGAACAATGGAATTAACAACTTCTCCTACGTCAGCTCCAGTAGTCAAAACTACGGAGAGACCAGATTCCTTCGGTGCCTTGCTAGAACAAGGAAGAATCAGCGAGGCTTTACAACTCAGACTTTTAATAATTGAAAGGGAAGCGCAAAACTACAGAGTCGATCTAGAGCAGGCAAAAATCACGTCAGCCCTAGTATCTGGCGTTGGGTGGGTACTTTCGGCAAATCCCTTAATCGCGCTAATCGCCGGGGGTGGGATGATCGGCTACTGCTACGTTGTGGCACGGGACTTGTTGAGAACAGGGAAGTTCTGCCCGCTTCCTCTGACCCGGATAAACTGCTGGG
>DALYIW010000058.1:25778-34354 GCA_031970155.1 Coleofasciculaceae cyanobacterium CTOTU46601
CTGCCGTAGGAAGCTTGGGCGTTCCCGAACGCTCTAAAACGAAACAGAGCAATTGTTGCCCCCTCGATCGCGTAACTACCTTCGTCGAACCAAACCTGGCTCACGAATACCGATTGATAATGACTTGCGAAGGCGAATTAGCCGGATACTTGTTCCAGTTAAGAGAAGAAGCACGGCTGTTTGCCTACAAACAAATCTTGAGGCACACTCATCTACGCCAAAGCCTCCAGCTCCCGGCGCTAGAGACAATTGAAAAAAGCGTGTATGGCGATCTCTTTTGCCCCGGCGTTCCCAGAGATCGAACTGACCAGTTTTTAACCCCCTAGAGTCATACTCACTTAACTCGAGTAGTTGGATTGATAGCTTAAGGGCGAGCGTAAGGGCGTTACAACCCGCATCCCTTAAGCGCGTAGCTTACGACAACGGATGAGCCATGTGAACCGTTTTTAATTCCCGTGCTGTCTTCAGGAGAAGGAGCCGCCCGTGAGTAATTAAGGGCAGTTAGTACAACTTTATACATTCACCCGAACCAGTGAGAGGATTTTCGACTCATGGAGAGCTTAGCGTATCTTCATTTGGTACTAGCCAGGGAACAGCCAGAAGGCGAACAACAGGCGAGCGAACAAGCCTCAGTTGGAGGCAACATCGGATCGAGTTGGGATGCCGCAGGATGGGACGAGATTTTTAAGACTTTAGACGAGGAAGAAGAGGGGGAGATTGAAGAATGAATCGAATTTTCCGACACGTCCACACAAAAAGTGATTGAAGTCCCAGAAATCCACCCAGGTGTAGTGAATTTTAATGGTTGTATCGTCGAGCTATCTGAAATTTCTCTACACGACTGGGAGGAGTGTCAAAGCAACCCAGGCTATCCTTGGAATGCCGCCAGAAAAGGAAAAGTCTCTTGACTGAAGCCCCAAGCTGCACTCGCTCCTGATAATCGTGAAGTCTCTCACGACAGCGTACTGGCAAGGTGTGGATGTCGGATTTCAAAATCCGACAAAGACTCAAGACTTGGATGTCGGATTTCAAAATCTGACAAATTCTCTTTCAATTAGGCATCGTTCGTGGCATAGTGAAGTCTAACCAATTACCTTGTCTTTTAAGGATTGCTACTTCTGTGTCAAACCCTTCATACTATACACAGCCAAGGATTGCGATCGTCAGCAAT
Source organism: Coleofasciculaceae cyanobacterium CTOTU46601 (assembly GCA_031970155.1). Classification (GTDB taxonomy): domain Bacteria; phylum Cyanobacteriota; class Cyanobacteriia; order Cyanobacteriales; family Coleofasciculaceae; genus DALYIW01. The sequence continues at coordinate 26,950 of DALYIW010000058.1, forward strand.
GCAGGAGGAAGCGGCAAAACAACACTTGCCACGCACCTTGCCTACGAAATAGCAAAACGGAAAATTGGATCGCGTCCTTGTTCCGTTGCATTAATCGATCTAGATCCACAAGGCTCACTTTCACTGTTTTGCGGAATTGAAAAACCATCCGATCCGGAAGCTTCAACGTCAGGTGTTTTAACTGATAGCTTCTCAGGGTCTTGGCCGCTAGTTTCTTGCTGGAGCGAAAAACAATTGAAGGTTGATGTGTGTCAAAGCTTGCAGCAGCCCCTGCTCAAACGTGCTGATGAGTTAGTGAGCCATCCAAGGGGACCGTATATGCTAGCAGATAAACTCAATGACTACCCGCTGCCACACGACGTGGTCATCTTAGACTGCCCAGCTACTTTGGGACGGCTTAACCTCGTAGCGCTTGGAGCCTGCACTCACGTAATTATCCCAATTCAACTGGAACCCAAAAGTGCCAGTGGTGCGGCTGAGTTGCTGGAGTTCTACTTTATCGAGTGTCGGCGGTTGCGGCTCGACCCCTACCCGCCAGTACTAGGGATAGTCCCTAACCAATACCGAGCGAATCAAGCGATCCACAAAAACATATTGGAGCAGCTACCAGGGGTTATAAAGAATCTGAACTTGGGAAGCGCAAGCTGTTATCCCCCAATTCGTTTCTCTTACGAATTTAGCAATGCTAGTGCTCTTGGACTACCTTTACAGCTGTACCGCAAGAATCATCCTGCCTGCAATGACTTTGCAAAAATTGCGGTAGATGTAGCTAAGTTGATTGGAGCGAAGTGACGATGAAGGGCAAATCAGTAAACTTAGCTGGAATGTACGCCAAAGCGCAAGAGTTGTCGGAAACTGAGTCACAAATTCAAAAGCTCCAAGCTGAAGTAGAGCGGCTTAGAGCCTCCTCGAACCCGGAACTAGAGGCACAACTTGACCAATTGCGCTCTTCGCTTGCTTCAACAAATGGCACTCAAGAATTTAGCTTGGATGCCATTCGCCCCAATCCCGAACAACCCCGGAAAACCTTCGCAACAGAAAGCATCCGAGGGATGGCACTTTCCTTAACCAAAGATGGGCAGCTAACTCCTGTTATCTTGATGAGTGCTGTTGACACGCCTGATTTATTCGATCTATTCGATGGAGAACGCCGTTGGCGAGCAGCGCGTGAGCTGGGATGGAAAACAATACAAGGCATCACCATGCCGCGTCCTTCTGACCTTCATCGGAAGGCACTCTTAACAACCCTTCACCGGGAAGACCTCAATCCATTAGACAAAGCCGAAGCTTTATTGAAGGAAATTACATCTCAAACAGAGATAGGTGCTGACGATGTAACGAGGATTCTTTCTACAGTCATCAAACGGCTGGAGCGCCAAAAGAAAACGGGTAAACTTTCTCTTCTCACCGGGGCATCAGATGAAGAGACTTGCGCCGCCCTGACTTCCTTAGAGGTAAACGACCAGGAGCGGAAAATTCTCTTGGTACTTCTAGGACTGGGGTTAAATCCAGCTTCGGTGTTAAGCAATGACTTTCGGGTACTGTCACTGTTCCCAGATTTAAAGGAGGCAATCCAAAACTCCAATCTAAAAAGCGCCCACGCGCTGGTGTTGCAGCGGTTATCTCCAAGTAAACTCAAAAAAACTGATGCAGCCGCCGCCAAAATCAGGGGCAAGGCAATAACTGAAGTACTCACCAAAGACCTGTCAGTAAGCGAGACAAAGGAGCTAGTTGGAACCCTAATTGAGAAGCACGCCCCGAAAACACCTGAAGCGATCGCGCTCCCCCGTACTGGCGCAGTCGTAAAAGGTCTGAAAAAGCTTGTCGTTGCAAAAATCGATCGTGACGAGCTTCAACATTTCCGCACCGAATTAATGAATAAACTGGCTGAGGTAGAAGCAGCGCTTGGAGATTAACGCATGGCGTCAAGCCTTTTCTCCTCAACTCTTATGCAAGCGATGTGGAACGGGCGTAACCTCCGAAAGGTTATCCCTGCTGAAGTGGAGGCTCGTCGGCACTTTGTATTGGGGGTGCGGGAGATTCTCGACTTGAGGCTTAACCCTCCCTAGCGAAGGTAGTCACCGATCCAGTAAACCGGATCGGTAATGCTCTCTAATTGCGAGAACGGTGAAATGTATTCTTTAGGGAAAAGACGAATGGGACGAGCATCAAAACTTAAAGCGAGGAGAAAAAAAGCCAAACAAGAGGCTCATGACAATACAGAATTTATTCGCTTGACTCAAAGCATTTACCAAGAAGCTAATGCACTGAATCCTCAAAGCTACACCCTTTCAAAAGGAGCCTATTCCATCTATCAAGAACACCTTGACCCTCTGTTGCCAAGAATTGCTCTGACCCTCCATATCATCAACTCCTTAGTAGAAGGGAAAATCCCTAGCCAAGAGATTCCTGATACAACAATGGAGAAGGCGCTCTTGATTGCACCGGAGTATGCGAAAAATTGTCGGAGAATGCAACTGTTATTTGGTAAAGATCTTAGCTTTTGGTCACTCGCCAATCTTGCCGTAGATTTGGAGAATCCTCAAATCAACTCGCCATCCTTGTTCTCCAGCCAAATGACACAGACAGTTGAGCCGCAAACCTCTGAAGATTATTGGGAAATTCTGCAAATGGTTCCTCGAGATATTTTGTTAAATGCGCTCAACTTCTCTCAACAAAACTGTCACCGTCCTCTCCCTGACAACTTGTTAAATCATCCTTGGGCTAGCGTTCGCTCAAAAATTGAACTAATTTGGAACCCAACAACAAGAGAATGGTTAAACAACTTCCTTGATTCTTTTGCCAATATGGCTCCTCCTGACCAACATTGGTCGGAGTCCTATCGTTTTCAAGTTGCATCCAAGTTGGCAACAGCCATCAAGATGTTTCTAGATGATGAACTATGACTGTCAGAATTAGCGAGGAGGAGTTCTGTAAGCTTCACATCCCGCTGATCTTTGTTTTTAAATTCTGGATCAAAGGCAATCTGCCTTTCGATTGGAATCAGCAGTAGGTGCGTTTGGTGTAAAGTTTTTGAGTTCAGTTTTCAAGTTGAGTTAGGCTTCCTCAACTTTGGCAATTCGTGCGGGGAGGTTAGTAACTCACCGTTCTCAGAGATCCCAAATGGACTCTATAGCTAACGCCAATCGGGAATTGAGAAAATAGTCCCCGATTGACAAATGACAAAATCACAACCCACAACCCGCCTGATAAATCTGCCAACGCGAATCGCCAAAATCGAACGCGAGTTACTCGTAATGAGAACTGAACTGCAAAGGCTTTATAAAGAACGCGATCGCATTGCCCTTCCAATAGAACGCCGAGTTGCATTTGACGTAAGCCAGGAGTGCAAAAATAAAGAGCAACGAGATGTAAGAGCTAAAGAGCTGTTGCTCGAATCGGGCGAATATCAAGAAACTTTAAGAGCCATTGGAGAGCAAGAACTGCTGGTAGCTGAAACAGAAATCAACTTGCGACAGCTAGAACGGCAATTCTCGACAGAGAAGCTTGTTGCACGATGGGGGCTAGCGTTTCAATACAGCATGGCAGCGCAAATGTTTGATTTTGATGAGGTGACAGTCAACAACGGCAGCGATCGGCTGTAAGCAGCAGCGCTGGGTACGCCGACGCTCGTTCCAGCGTCACGCCTCGCTTCGCTAACGCTAACGCGATCGCGTGTAAAAATTTAACGGCAATCCCTCTTATAGGGAGAAGTATGGAGCGGGAAAACCTGCTCTTACTTTTTGCAATATATGGGTAACCAATGTGTCTTGAATGCCTGTCCACTTTTTTTGCAAGATTGTACTGATTAGGAGTGCTTTCTTATTATTTCAACTCTGACTTTGCCGCCCTTTAAAGCCTATACTTACCGCAGTGGTAGAGGTCAGTGCTTATTGTCTGGTTAGCGCGAAGCCCTTCGTGCCGCTACGAAGAGCGCACCTCAAAGCTCCCATTTCAACCATTACTTTGCCGAAATTCCTTTCTTTCAAGTTAGAGATTGCCAAAATTTGCAATGAAAGAGCAAGTATATGTACTTATCCAACAGTCAAGAACACTAGGGTTAAATTTTAAGCTTAGGCTTTAAAGCATGACGAGAGCCGGAATCTTTTTAAAGCATTAGTTTGCCGCAACGACAAAGTCAAACTTTAAATCACACTTAAAGCTGTTATTAAATTAAAAAATTCGAGGGGCTAGCGCCTGATAAGAGTGAAATAAATAGTTCAAGGAAATTAGTAACATGGCAGCTTCCAAAACTAAATCCCTGGTTAACGTTGCACAACTTGATGAGCAGTTTGGTGAATTCGCGGTGGCTGACTACAGCGAGTCAATCTATCCAGCATTATATTATGCGCTCCGCGAGGTCATGGGAATCAAGTGCCAAGCCGCGATGAGGCAGCAGGATAAAAGATTCGACTGGAAAGCGTTCAATGCGAAATTTACCGAGGTAATGGGCGGTACGAAACCCGAAGAGCGCAAGTACACTCTTGAGCAATTAATCCAGTACGCAACAACCAAGACAGGCAAAGGCGTAGAAGACCTGCTGGAAATCAATCGCAAGAGTTGGGAACGCCGCAATAATCGGAAAGGCAAGAATAACGATTCCAATCAAGAGGAAATGGTTGAAGACGAATTCTAATCTTCGAGTCCATTACTGCAAGAACTAGCCCTTCGGGGCTTAGTTTTTTTGCGGATTGCAGCAAACAAAATCATAGAATAGCTCTTTTATTTGCAGTAAATGCTAGCGCTAGATTAAAGCAGAAAAAACCAAGCAAGTAAGAGGAATTAATCATGGAATTCATAAAGGCAGTAAGGGTCAACCTCGTAGAATCAAACGGGGTGATAACTCATGTATCGAACGAAGGTCACTCATTCAAAGTACCTGAAGGATGGGAGCCAGTAGGACAAAGAATTTGCGACTTACCCCACGGAGCTGAAAACACTCAAACCATTGGGTGGCACAACGGAAAAGCCATTTATTCGCGCAAATGGGAATGCTGGGATGAACAGAAAGAAATAACCCTGTATGAGATGGGTGACGAAGCCATAAAAATCCTGATTCAACAATTTCTTGAACTAGATGAGGAAACAATTTGTCGGTTCATCAAGGGACTGAATTGGGAACGAATAACAGAGTTGTTGGGTTTCAATCCCTTGGACGAAGATCCAGACTCCACAGATAGGGAGATTGCTGAATTCTTGGCAACCGATGTCGGCGAACAAATCTTAGAAGACTTGGAGCAGAGCGCTTAAATCTTCGTACAGGAAAAGAATTAATAGAGCAGCCCTTCGGAGAAATCCGGGGGGTTGTTTTTTTTGAGAGTTAGCTAATAGGAAATAACAGGAAAGTTGTTTTTGGCAAATTCGGGTGAATGAACAGGTTTTCTTGATGGGCTAACGCCAGAAGAAGGCGAAATAAATATAACCCTTGTAGGAGCCAATATCATGGACAACTTCAAAAACACACAACCTGTATTAGTTACAACCCTGGAAAATCACGGAGAAATTCACTACGTTTACTCCAGTGCAGTTTCCCCGATTGGACTAGACTTTGCCGGAATGGGACTAATGGTAGCAATCGCATTTGTCGCTACAAAGAAGTGGTTCAACCGTAAGCACAAGAGTGCAAGTCTCAGTACCCAAGAAATTGAAACTGAAACTGAAAATCCCAACCGTCCAAGAACGTTTTCCTGTGCAAGATTCTACTCCAGGCTGGATAATAAAAAAGACCCATTTGAAAATCAATATGACCACTGGGTTATCCCTGAGCCTCAGCCGAGAAAGAGTGCCAAAGATATGACCAGAGAGGAAATCCTGGCAGAGGCAGGCATCAAACTGTAATAGCCAATCGTCAATAAGAAAGCGACCCTTCGGAGCAATTCCGAGGGTTACTTTTTTTAAAGAAGCGTGTTGCTCTCGTGGTTACATTGAACTTTCTATCCTCTAACTAAAGAGGTAGCCAGGGGACAACACTTAGCTCTCGCCTTAAATAGATGAGGCAAAAACTTGCCTCTAACCTAATACATACATCAAAAGAAAGAGTCATCTACCTTTATGCAGAACTTAATATAGGGCAAAGAACATCGGTACTACTCTTTTGTAGGCAGCGATCGATACTTAGTCCTGGGTGGAACGGGCTAACGCCGAACGAAGACGAGATAATTCACAATTCACTTGTTAGGAACAACACTCATGCCAGCAACGCTTACAACCACCATTGAGCGCCAAACAACTGATGAGGCAAAGAAGGAAGGTTTGACCTTCTCAGAGTTACCAATGTGGGCAATTATTTGCATTAACAGAACCTGCTATCGAAAGCAAGATAACGGCAGAGAAAATGCCGGACTGATGGCACATAATATGAATGACGGCGGTTTCGTCAAATGGTCGGAATTCCGGCAAGAAAAAGAAGAGCGGTACATCCAAGACGGAGCGGTTTATATCGTTGTCGAATAAGTAACACGTTCTCATATTAAATATAAGCTTTTTTGAATTGGCGCTCCTGAGAAGGGGCGTCAATTTTTCTTTACGTCAAAACATTAACAACGGCTCAATTGAACAAGCTAACGCTCACATAGATGCGAAAATTTATCGCGAGAAAAGCTATGTGCAACGCCGCTGAGTTCGCATTTGAGAGACTTTTACACCACGCAAAAATAAAGTCCGTAGACTTCGATTCCCAAACACTAATCAAAATAGCAAAGCAACACGAAATAGGGTTAAGACGCATAAAACTAGCCCTGCCATACCTGAAGAAAGAGTACGGTCATAGCGTCAGGCAAGTAGACGGAAAATACGTCACAAAACTCAGATGGTCAAACGTCCCTGCAAGAGTTGTTCTAGACTATGTATTTGGGTTAGACCAGGTTTTCAACTGGCGAGGTCACCACGTCGGAATCGATGTCACTGCCAACCCTGAAAGCGTCTATGACAAACAAGGGAAATTAGCCGGACTAAAAGTACTCTGGCGAGCAATAGGAATTGACTTTTGCAGCGTGTTTTTGGTCAACATCCCTGAAGACAGACCAGCAGAAATGAGAGTTGATGCTTTGGTATCGGCAATCAGAAAAATCGTGAAAGCAGAAGGCGAACAAGTAGTTGAGCTAGGTCTGTAGTCAAGAAGCTTTTTTACAGTATTTCCTCTTCAAAGACGCAGGCGTGTTAATAAGCTAGCGCCAGAAGACTAAAGAGAAAATTAAACGGGAGTACTCTCATGATTATTAGCTGGCTTGTTGCAGTTGCGATCGCTTATCAACTTGCCAAGAGATTGACGGTTGAGCCATCAACATTTATAGGGGTGATAGCTAGGAATTTAGCGGCTTTATCATGTTCGGTAATCGGAACGGTAATTGGAAGCATCCTATTCAAGGGAAGCGTCCTGACCCTTGGAAGCATCATGGTTTCCGTA
>DALYIW010000059.1:0-33748 GCA_031970155.1 Coleofasciculaceae cyanobacterium CTOTU46601
TTAAGCGTAGCGCAACCCAACAAAGCTACGCTTGTAGGTTGGGTTAAGCGTAGCGCAACCCAACAAAGCTACGCTTGTAGGTTGGGTTAAGCGTAGCGCAACCCAACAAAGCTACGCTTGTAGGTTGGGTTAAGCGTAGCGTAACCCAACAAAGCTACGCGAAATGTGGGGTTTTGTTCCAAGGGTCTAACCTACGATTTAAGCCAATTCTAAGGCGAGAAAACAGGCCCTAGACCAGCTGTGCCCTACCCCGTACCTCAGACAATTGAAAACCTCTATAAAAGGGCAAAATGAAAGTTTTTTACGTTTGCTCTTTACTTTTTTACATAAAAATGATATGGAAGCAAAGCAACTGAAACAGAAACTAGAGCAATGGCGTGGAGTGTGGCTGGGAGCTACTACGGTGGCTGGTGTCGTGCTTGCCCTACGCTTTGCTGGTCTGTTGCAGTCTTGGGAGTGGGCGGCACTCGATCAATTTTTCCGCTGGCGTCCAGCTCAACCAACTGAGAAGCGCATTTTGATTGTTGGTATTAATGAATCAGATCTTCAGTATCTTAAAAGATGGCCTGCAAATGATGCTGTTCTTGCTCAATTGATCAAAAAACTCAAAGCAAAAGAACCTAGAGCAATTGGTCTTGATCTGTATCGAGATTTGCCAGTGCCGCCAGGTACCGAGGCTTTGGAGCAAGTCTTTAAGACTACACCGAATCTAATTGGGATTGAAAAAAAAGTAGCAGATAGTCAAAGCAATGCCACCGCACCGCCGCCTATATTGAAGCAGTTGGGTCAGGTAGGTGCGAATGATGTTGTGCCAGATGCTGATGGTAAAATTCGTCGCGGCGTACTGTTTCTAACTCCTGAGTCTGAGCCAGCTTTACCCAGTTTAGGTCTGAGACTGGCTGAACTTTATCTGAAGCGTCAAGGTATTGAGCCAACCGCTGCTGAAGCAGGTTTGATGAAATTAGGTAAGACCGTATTTGTGCCGTTTGAAGCCAATGATGGTGGTTATGTACGAGCAGATGCGGCAAGTTATCAAATCTTGTTGAATTTTAAGGGAGCTTCTCCTTTTAAGAAGGTCTCGCTGAGAGATGTATTAGAAGATCGAGTACCAGAAGAGTTGGTGCGCGATCGCATTGTCTTAATTGGTACGATTGCACCCAGCTTGAAAGATTTTTTCTACACTCCCTACAGTGGCGATTTGCGATCGTCGCCTGAGCAATACACGGGTGTGGAAATTCAAGCCCATCTCACCTCTACAATCTTAAGTGCAGCTCTAGAAGGGCGTCCTTTAATTCAAACTTGGTCTGAACCGTTAGAAATTTTGTGGATTTTCCTCTGGTCTGGCATTGGTGCTAGTTTAAGTTGGGCTGTCCGTTCCGATAACAGTCAGAAGTACTCACTTTTACGAACGGCTGTTGGTTTGGTGGTATCAACTGGGGGGTTAATCGGCGGTTCCTATGTGCTTTTTCTCAGCAGCTGGTGGATTCCAGTAGTGCCGCCACTGTTGGGTCTAATCGGCACTGCTACTGTGATCATTGGTTACATTGCTCAATTAGAGCGCCAAGATCGACACACTGTAATGAATCTGTTTGGGCGTCATGTCAGTCCAGCAATTGCCAAAACCATTTGGCGCAATCGCCACCAGTTGCTCAGAGATGGCCGTCTCTTTGGGCGTCAGGTGACAGCAACGGTATTATTTGCAGACTTACAAGGTTTTACATCCATTGCTGAACAGACTGATCCAGAAACGCTGATGTCTTGGCTCAACGAGTACTTAGGTGCAATGGCAGACGTGGTTCGGTCTCATGGAGGCATTGTGGATAAGTTTATTGGGGATGCGATCATGGCAGTTTTTGGCGTCCCGATTGAGCGCACAAAATTAGAGGATATTGCTAAAGATGCGATCGCTGCCGTTCGTTGTGCTCAAGCGATGGCTTCTACTCTTGGTCTTCTCAATCTGCAATGGCAACTTCAGGGACGCCCCACCGCCTCTATGCGAATCGGTATTGCTACTGGCACAGTTGTAACGGGCAGCCTCGGCAATTCTCAACGACTAGAATACACAACGATTGGAGACAGCGTTAATGTGGCAGCGCGGTTAGAAGGTTACAACAAATCAATCGATGATGGTATTTGCCGCATCTTGATTAACAAAGAAACTTATCAGCATCTACAAGGACAATTCTCTACAAAATTTATCGGCGAAGCACAACTAAAAGGTCGTCAGCAGCCCACAGAAATCTACCAAGTCTTGCTTTAGTTATTTAAGAAAACTTAATGTATATTGTCTATCTAAATAGAGAGGAATTTTGCCATAAAGTCCCTTAGGGTAATACAGGTATAGCAGTTTTTAGTAGTGATCTAAACAATTCACAAAATTTAGATAATTCAGGGCGCTCTACTAATATCAAAAATCTTTAAACACAGCGCCTATTACTATGGTAAATTCCCACTTATTAAGAAGTATAGTCACAGCTACTGCATCACTGTTCTTGATGCCCGTGACTAGTTGGGTAGATGGTATACCGAGCATCACATTTTTAAGTCCGGCTTTAGCAGGCTTTCCTGGACAAACAACATCAAATTTTAGTTATGTGCCTCCCGCTCGTGGAATGCCCAGACGTACACAAGGAACGGGTACGCGAGGATGCGATCAATCTCAGGCGGTGGCAGTGCAATTAATAATTCCAAACGACCATACGGCACAAACATCATCGGGTCATCCTACATTTTTCTGGTACGTCTCACAAGTTCCCAGAGACCCTGTAGAATTTGCCTTAGTCGAATCGGGAGTGGCACAGCCAATTTTTGTAAAGCAACTACAGCTTAATCAGGCGGGAATTGTTCAGCTAGAAATGCCGAAAAATCTGCCAGAACTGCTTCCTAATCGAGAGTACCGTTGGTCTGTTAGTTTAATTTGCAATGCTAAAGGGCGCTCTAATGATTCCTTAGCTCAAGGTTGGATTAACCGTGTACCCGTTACACCATTACTAGAGCAACAGTTAGCCGCAGCAAAAAGCGATCGCGATCGCGCCTTAGTATATGCCAAAGCAGGACTCTGGTACGATGCAATAGATGCGATCGCAACAGCCCAAGCGACCAACTCCACTGACCCCTCGATCCGTGAAGATTTTCTCTCACTACTGGCTCAGGTTGGCTTGAAGGAAGTAGCCGTGCAACATCAGCAACGCCTAGCCCGTCAATAATATCCTTTCCAACAGCACCAGAGCAAAATTATGCTTCAGGTTGTTACCTGGTATCAGCAAAGTAGGGTCCTCTATAGGCATACTGAGAGAAGGAGGGCAGTTGCAGCTACTCCCTGCCAATTCTCGTAAAGTTGACATAAGCCACATGAAACGTAGATCCAGGTCTTCCAGTGCTAGGGATACATTCTCCGATTCCCCTAGAGATAAATCCTCTGCTTCCGGGTTCTCTATGTTCAATCCCTTGTCGATAGCAATTTTTGCCGCCATCTTTATCTTGGGAATTGGACTGGGTATGTATTTAAGCTCAACAGCCAGCGTCAACCCACAAAATGTAGTAACCCGTGAAGCGATCGATCGCAGTGCACCCAATCCTGAGATTTGTGCTCAGTACGGAGCCAGCGCTATGGTTACAGACATGCGTGTCTTCGTGACGCTCAACCCTTTAAGTGTTTACGTGACTCAGCCTAGTATCCGCCCTGGATGTGTCTTGCGTCGAAATAACTGGGCGATCGTAGAACAGAAGAAACTAGTATCATCAGACCAAGTGCGGGAGTGTAAAGACCGGTTGAACACCTTTGGCTACACTGGCGATCTGAATAGTAATCCTGAAATTAGATGTGTCTACCAAAATGAGAACGCTGGGAACCTCTTTTTCAACCAACCTGGTACAGTCGGTCCGAAACCAGAAACCGATCGGTTCTAAATTAGACCCGTCTTGAAAGTCGGGAGTAGGGAGTAGGGAATAGGGAATAGGAGAAAGACTTACGCAAATTTCTCATGACAAACCGCCATTTGTAGGGGTGAACGGCCGTTCACCCCTACTATATTTGGTGTCTATGCGTAATATCAAATAGAAAAAAGAATGCAACATATTGTAGATCCCCCTCGCATCAGGGTTAAAAAGGGGAATTTTAAGAGCTTTCTCCCCCCTTTTTAACCCTGGCTGGGAGGGATCGAGGAGTATCTGTAGCAAACATTTAGCTAATTGATATAAGTCCTGACCAAAATAGGTTTTGCTGGGGTTATTTTGGCAGTGGCTGACCAAATTCAATAACTGGAACAGGATTAATCGCAGGAGATATTCTTCTAAATGAACCTTCAAGCGGCTTAGAGGTGTTCAGTAGTGTTTGGCCAGATGTGGATTCTAGGGTAGGAACTCGGAGTGTAGGTGTTTGATTGGTGGGAAAGTTTGTTGGAGGCACAGTTGCAGGTGGTGTTCCTGTACTCGGTAAGATGGCTTCGGGACGCCTCACAGGTGGCACCTTTACTACACCACCCTGATTAATGGGAAGGTTGGCTGGTGGCAGCACGTCGGGAGACACGGGTAAATCTGGCGTCGGCATCTGGACAACTAGGCGAGGGGCTTTTGTTAGTAAGGAATTTCGAGGCGTTGTTCCCTTGGCCGATGTCAGTTCTAATGGTGGATTCACTGGCTCAGATTGCCAGTCAGTCATTTCGATTTTGGATTTTTCCCACGGATTCATCCTGGGGCTTGTGACCAAATTTCTCTTGGTTAACATAGCGGCGACGGCTGGAGTCTTGTCTGCACAAGAAAAAGCAACAACAAATACCATGCTCATGAAGCTGAGGATTCCCAGTCTCCGATAGCAGGAGTGCATCCCGTTTTTGTAAATTTGTAGTGCGGGCATCTTGCCCACTTCTTTCACACAAGGGAGCAAGATGCTCCCACTCCTGAGTATTTTTGCAAAATTGGGATGCTCCCGATGATAGTAGTAGCCTCCTTGCCACGGTGTTACCTGTCGTCTGTAACTCGTCCAACATCCTTGCGTCAATTTCTCTTGCCACATTACTTTGCTCTAGCTCGGTTAAAGTTGCAATTCAATTTTGCAGAAAAACTGCTCGTCTGTTCAGGAACAATACAACGGTTGCAGCAACAACACATAAAATCAACAATGTGTTCCAAAACCGACGCGCCTACATTCATGACGAAACTCATCATTCAAATTCCCTGTTATAACGAGGAAGGGAGCCTGGAAATTACCCTTTCTCACCTCCCTCGTGAGCTTCCTGGTGTAGATACGGTAGAGTGGCTGATTGTTAATGATGGCAGCACTGATAGAACGGTGGAAGTTGCTCAAGCTTCCGGCGTCACATCGTCAATTTTGAGCATAATCAGGGATTGGCTAAAGCATTCATCGCTGGAATAGAAGCCTGTCTTAAGGCTGATGCCGATATTATCGTCAATACCGATGCCGATAATCAGTATTGTGCTGATGATATTCCCAAACTCATTGAACCAATTTTATCGGGTAGGGCTGAGATTGTCGTCGGAGCGCGACCAATTAAACAAATCAATCATTTTTCACCAACTAAAAAGTTTCTGCAAAAGTTTGGTAGTTGGGTTGTACGCCTTGCGAGTAATACGAATATTCTAGATGCACCAAGCGGCTTTCGAGCCTTTAGCCGCGAAGCCGCTCTCAGGCTTAATGTTTTCAATGAGTATACTTATACGTTAGAAACTATTATCCAAGCTGGGCAAAAGGGCATGGCGATCGCATCTGTGCCCATTAGAACCAACCGATACTTACGACCTTCACGTTTGGTCAAGAGCATACCCTCTTATGTGAAGCGATCGCTGTTGACAATCTTACGAATTTTCATGACCTATAAACCTCTACGGTTTTTTGTCATCCTAGGAACTATTCCATTTACCTTAGGAACGTTACTGGGTATTCGTTGGTTAGTACTATACTTCAGTGGTACTCCCAGAACTCATGTTCCTAGCCTGATTTTAGCGGCCATTCTAATTTTGATTGGTTTTCAACTATGGATGTTTGGTTTAGTAGCAGATTTGATGGCTGTGAATCGTAAGATTCTTGAAGATATTCAGCTCAGACTTCGGCGATTTGAGGTAGATTCTCAAAACAATCCAAATTTTTCATCAACTAAGCTCAAGTTGTGATGTCATATCGCATCAATCGCAAAACCAATTTTTTTTGAAGATTTAAAATTGAGTATGAGCAGGTCAATATTTTTTGCTGGCATCTACCTATTCACACCCGATAAAATATTATCATATATAAATTATAAAAAAACTAAGCATAGGCTGTGCTATACACAAAATTCTTCCTAATTTTACTAGTTAAAATATTAGTTTCAATCTTCAGGATAAGACATGAAAATTCAGCCAAAGTTCAAAGTAAATTACAAAAAAGCCTTCAAGTTATACCTGCTAGTTAATGCTTTAATTTTGGTAATAGGACTGTTGTTGCTTGTACAGTCTCCAGTAGGAGCTGCTGTTAGAGTTAGCCGGATTGGGGCAGCCGGTAAAATAGTCTCCCACAAGCTGCAAATGGCTAAGACAGATATTGTCTTTACATACTGCACTACTGGCGGAGAGCCGAAGCTGAGTTACCTCAGAAACCAACTAGCGCTTACTTGTCCCTAACTAGCTTGAAAATAGAAGTCAGGAGTCTCCGAGTCTCCGAGTCAGGAGAGAAAGATTTTCATCCATTCGTTGTGAGATAAGAGATCATGGTGTCTGTCTTGAGTAAGCAACTTTCTTAGAGGCTAGCGATCGCCAACGCCATAGCAACCCGAAAGAGAACAGCACCATCAACTTATTCCACAACTTGCAGTAGATGAGATGCAACAATTGTGTGTTATTAACAAGCATTCTTTACAAACAACCAACAACCAACAACCAACAACAAACAACACTGACTTTCTGTGAAGCGATCGCTTAATGACTATCCCCCAATCTCATGAGTAGAGACCTATTTGCCCGCGAAGCCTTAGCCCAAATCCCCAAAATCCTTACTCTGCTCGATCGCAACGTCCACAGCCCTACCTACGGCTGTTTTGACCGCAACTTCTGGCAGTACAAAATTATCGACTTCCCCAGTGGCATGTCCCAGGAATTTGTCTGGCCCCTGGCATTAGCGTACAACACCGATATACCAGACAACTCGTTCTACCAACAACCAGTAATTCGAGATTGGGTAGAAGCAGGAATTCTCTACGCTGCCAAAAGTGCCCACCCTGATGGATCTTGTGATGACTATTTCCCCTATGAACGTGCCGGAGGGGCGGCGGCATTTTCCCTGCTGGCCTGCATTGAAAGTTATACCCAGATGGGTCTAAATAACCCAATTGCCTTACAGTTTTTCGAGAAGCGAGCAGACTGGCTAGCACATCACAATGAAAGTGGACGCCTCACCAACCACCAAGCCTTAATTGTGCTGTGTTTAGAACTACTCTCTAAGCTATTGCAGACTTCCAAGTGGGACAAAGCTAGGGTGCAACGTCTAGAGCGAGTGTTATCCTGGCAAAATCCTGAAGGGTGGTTTCAGGAATACGAAGGATGCGACCCAGGCTACCATACCCTAACGATTTCCTGTCTAGCGCGGATTCATCAGCTCAGACCCGATCCACGCCTGAAGGAAGCATTAATCAAAGCTGTAGAACTAGCAGCAGAGTTTGTGCATCCCGATGGATCCTATGGCGGCGAATACACCAGTCGCAATACCTACAACTTCTTTCCTCACGGGTTTGAACTCGTGGGGCAGTGGATGCCAGAGGCGCTTCAGATTTGCGATCGCTTTCTCATCGGACTAGCTAATGGTCTAGCACCCTGCTACGCTGACGATCACATCATCGGTCACCATACATGGAACTACTTACTAGCTTGGCGAGATTTCGTTCAAAACAGACCTCAGTCAACCCCACGTCCCACTACTCGCATTTGGTTCAAACAAGCTCAAATCCTCATTGATCGCCGCCAAAATACAGAACTTTATCTAGCCCTCAATAAAGGTGGAGTTTTCAAGCTATTTCGTGGTAATCAGCTAATTGCTTCTGACACACAATTCTCTCTCCAAGTGCTTGAGAAAGGTAAAGTTAAAAACGCAGTTGGTCATTTAGTTGACTCCTATCAAATCAATGTAGGTGAAAACGAAATTACCATCCAAGGTCAGTTAGGATGGGCGAAACAAAAGCAAATGACACCCACTAACTTACTGATTCTGCGGGTTGTTATGTTAACAGTTGGACGCTTCTTTCCCAACTTAATCCGAAAGCTATTGCAAAAAGTATTAATTACTGGTAAAAAGAACTCACCCTTCTCCTTCCGCCGACACCTATCCTGGAAAAATGAGCAATGGTGTGTCACAGACGAGTTATATACAAACTCGTGGCAGAACATCATTGCTGCGGGAATTGGCTGTGACCAGACCTCAATTTATGTAGTGATGAGTCGCACTTTTCAACGAGGTCAATTGCAACCCTGGCTTGACCTTACTAGAGAAGTAAAAAAACTTGCTCCTGGTGATTCATTCAAGTTAGATCGTTGTTTTTAGTTTGTTGTTTGTTGTTTGCTTGCCCTGAGCTGGTCGAAGGGTTGTTTGTAAAAAAACAGGACTTATGTGGAAAATGTCTGTACATAAAAGTGTTTTAGGTTTGGCTATCGGCTTCTTATCTTTTGTTGGCAGCGCCCAAGCCGAAGTTTTGACGCTGCCTCCAGGGACTATCGGACTGACCCCCTTAGAGGGTAGAGTGACCTCTGTAGAAACGGTGAGCGTTCCCACCAGCAATGTGGTCACAGTTGTTAAAACTCGCGTTACTATGGAGTTCACCTTACAGACTTGTGTTGATCAGTTATTGCCCCTGCTTTCTAGCTACCGAGTGCAAGGACCCCGCGCCACCATTTACGTCACGGCGCTGAACGCGAACAACTCCCAAGCTGCTGTAACGCTATGTCCGGCGGTACCCACAACGGCTTCTGCCCAAGTAAGCATTCCGGGCGCTTTTAATCGCAGACAAATTAACGTCGTGTTTTTGGGTCAACCTCCTCAATAGAATGCCTTATCGGGGAGCAATCAGTACGTATTCTTGGCTTATAAAGCTGCTTTGGGCTTGATATATGTTTAAGTCTCGTTAACTCAAATTGTTCAACGGCAGGGTGACAGTAAATGTCGTGCCAACTCCTACCTCACTCTCCACAGCAATCTGACCTCCGTGCAAATCCACACTTTTTTTGACAATTGTTAACCCCAGTCCTGTACCCTGAATACAACCGACATTGCTAGCTCTAGAAAAAGACTCAAACAGTAGTGGTAAATCTTTGTCAGGAATACCAATCCCATTATCTTGAATGCGGAAAACGACAATTTCAGAAGAGGAAACAAGGTCCAATTGAATCACACTCCCATTCGGAGAAAACTTAATCGCATTAGAAAGCAAATTGGTGAAAATATGCCCTAATAGTTTTTGATCCATCTGGGCGTAGAGTTCTTTACTATCGCTCACAAAAAGCAGCTTATGCTGGGTTGTATTCAGTTGTAGAGTTTCGATGAGTTCACCGCAGAATGCAACCACATCGATTAGAGTTGGTTCAAACTTGAGTTTTCCGGCTTCCGCTGAGCCGATAAGCAGAACTTCCTCTAACAGCTGAGTCATGTATCCCACTGCATGTTGAATTCGCTGATGATGATTCTGTTGTTTCTCATCTGACAATTTATTACCGTAGCGTTGCAGTAGCTGGTCAGAAGACAAAATTGTAGTCAGCGGAGTGCGGAACTCGTGAGAAATCAAAGACATAAACTCAGATCGAAGTTGACTGAGTTCTTTTTCTTTTTTCAAAGCAAGGCGCAGTTCTGCTTCCAAATGGAGCAACTGAGAATTTTGCTGGGTGAGTTTCTTTTGAAGTGAACGGAGAGCCAATTGATTCTTGACACGAGCCAAAACTTCTTCTATCTGAAACGGTTTGGTAATGTAGTCTACTGCTCCGATCGTAAAGGCTTTTACCTTATCGATCGCTTCATCAAGAACACTTAGAAAAATTATTGGAATCTCCTGAGTTTGGGCATCAGCTTTGAGCTTTTGACACACTTCATAACCATCAATTCCTGGCATTTTAATATCAAGCAAAATTAGATCGGGCAGGGCAGTTCGCGCTCCAATTAAAGCAACTGAACCATTAATAGCCGTGAGAACTTCATACCCCTCTTTAGTTAACGTGGTAGATAAAAAACGTAGGTTATCTGGTGTATCATCAACAATCAATATACTCTCTTTCTGCATAGGTCTTATTGCTATTGTTTAATTACCCCACTCTAATAACATGATGGATTGGGGCTGGGAAATCTCCAGGTTTAAAACAAAAGAATTGACTAGCTGATGTTCGTCTCAGAAGATTTAAGAAAAATAATTATCCTAGCACTATCATCAAGGTACAATAATGCTCAAAAATGTCAATATGATATTTTGCGCGGTATTTCGTGTTTTTTTAGGATAAATCGGCAATTGGTTGAGTCAGCTCTATGATCAGATCGAAGCGAAAGTTATCCACCAAATCGGTCAGCACTGTGGCAAGAGGAGCATTCTCCTGAGGTATTTGCTCTAGAACTTGAAAAACCAGCTTGGCATTGAGTCGCGTTGCGGCCTGATGTAGCTGTGCTACCCACTCTGGAGGCATGACTGCCAGCATTTCGGTCATCTGCGACTTAGATAAAGGCAAATCCTGAGGTGAAGACAGAACTTTTGCTTCTTCTTCATAAACGTATCGCACCCCTAAATGTTTAGCCATTTTTTCAAAGATAGCGTCCTCTCGAAACGGTTTGCCAACAAAGTCATCACAACCAGTGGCTAAGATAACAGTTCGCTCCTCTTCAAAAGCACTGGCAGTTAGAGCAATAATTACAGTAGTTGGGGGCTGGTCATTGGGCATTGGGCGTTGGAAATTCTCTGTCTGTGTACTTAATTTTCTCTCTCTTTCTCTTGCTTTAATCTGCGTAGTCGCTTCATAACCATCCATCACAGGCATCCGAATATCCATCCAAATCAGGTGTGGTTCCCAACTCTCCCACAACTCAACGGCTTCTTGACCATTTTTTGCTTCATGCACTTTGAAGCCCAGTGGTGCGAGTAGCCTGAGCAGGAGCTGACGATTTTCTTTGCGATCGTCAACAATTAAGATGCGATACTCTGGCTGGTTAGGCGCTAGAGCAATGACTCTTTGGTTTCCCTGTTTGATTGGGCGCTTAGTCATCTCAGGGACTGTCATCTGGACATCAAAGGAAAAAATTGTTCCCTTACCCAAGGTACTTCTAACAGTAATTTCTCCTCCCATCAATTGCACAAATTGTTGGCTAATTGCTAGCCCCAAGCCAGTTCCTTGTTGAGATTTTCGCCCTGTTTCAGTTTGCACAAATGGGACAAACAACCGCTCAATATCAGAGGGTGCTATACCGGAACCCGTGTCTTCTACTTCAAAGTTCAACTGAGCGGTGTCAGTAGTTCGTTGTCCGTTGTCTGTTATTTTTTCTTGGTCACTATTTCCTGACAACTGATGACTAACTACTCGCAATGTCACACTCCCCGTTTGCGTAAATTTAATCGCATTTCCCAGCAGATTAGTTAAAACTTGACGCAACTTATTTTCATCCGAGAAAACATATTGAGGAACATCTTTAGCTCGGTCAAAAATCAGCTTAATATCCTTAGATTCAGCTCGAAGTTGCAACATTTCTTGTAAAGTATCGAGCAAGTAGTACAAATCAAAGCTACTTAAATTAAGTGAAGCCCTACCTGCCTCAATTTTGGCCATAGACAAAACATCATTAATCAACTCCAGTAAATGTTCACCAGAGCGCGTTACGATTTCCATGTATTCCTGCTGCTCTTGATTGTTGGATGGATTGCGAGCTAGCAGTTGGGTAAAGCCGAGGATGGCATTCAATGGGGTTCTCAGTTCATGGCTCATATTAGCCAGGAATTCACTTTTAGCTCGATTAGCAGTATCGGCGGCTTCTTTCGCTGCTTTAAGTTCGGCTGTACGTTCTTCAACTCGGATTTCTAGCTTATTGAAGGACTCCTTTAACTGGGCTGCCATCTGGTTAAACGATTGAGCTAAAATCCTCACTTCATTCACACCTGACCCTTCTACTTTTTGGTCTAAGTCACTGCTAGCAAAGTCGGCTAAGGCAGCTCGTTTTGCTAATGCCAAAGACGCTTGACTTAAGCTGAGAATGGGGGCACTTATCCAACGAGAAGTAAAAAATCCTAGTACCGTAGCCACTACCAAAGCTAAAAGACATAACAAAATAGTGATTTGGGTATGAGCATTGATTTGTCCCATCAAGTCCGATTCAGGAACAACTATTACAATCAGCCAATCAATACCCCGACTATCCTGAAACGGCAGTAACTGTAAGAATTGCCGTTGACCATTAATTCGGAAGTCAAGTTGCTGAGGTTTTTTAACTTGGTCGAGAGTACCAAAGTGTTCCGTTAAATAATTTGCAGTATATCGCTGTAAAGTGTTGTTACTCTCAGCCAATTTGACTCGTTGTCGCTTGCCATTTTTGGTAGCAAATAGCTCAGTTTGAGAGGAACTAGCTACAAGCAGTCCAGAGCGTTCCATAATGAAAATTTGCCCTGATGGACTAATCTTGAGGCTTCGCAGAAAGTCACTGATTTGGCCTAGAAGGAGATCAGTGACCAAAACTCCATGAAACGTTCCGGTTTTGTCAGTTACAGGTACAACGGCAGAGATAGCCAGCTTGGGAGAACTACCATAGGAACCAGCATAAGTAAAAATTTTACTCCAAGCGGGTTTGCCACCCTTTACCGCTGTAATATAGTTGGGAAACGTTCGAGGATCGAAGTTGGGGACTACTTGAACGAGCTTTGTGCGATCGCCTTGACTATCGAGAGCATAAAAGCGAAAGTTATTGGGACTAGACTTATCCACGACATCCAGCTGCAATGAGCCATTGTCCAAACGTTCTAACGCTACGCCTTCACCTTGTTTATTGATGAACGAAATCAATCTCACTGAATCAAATAACTGTATTTGCTGCCACAAATACCGTTCTAAAGTTGGTAATTTTTGTATTTTTAGTATACGTAAATGAACTGCATTAAGATTAATTTGATTGACAAGATGAGGAGTTGCTAGATAGCCATTGAGGTGCTGCTCAATTCGAGCAGTAATTTCACGACGCAGTTGTGTCGCCAGGTCATTAACAGCCTTCTCTCCGTTGCGTAACGAGAGCCATCCTGTCAGCCCCACAGCCGCACAAATTTGCACAACAAAGGGCACCACTAAGACAAAGCGCAAAGGTAGCTTTTGAGAATTGATAGAAATCTTACAAATCATAGTTTTAAAGTTAAATGATGACTTATTTCAATCTATTCAGTAAAAACAAGTTTTTAGATTAACAAGAAAATTTATGTGAAAATTACATTCGAGCCAATACGGCTTTTTTGATTTAATCATTACTGCATTAAAAATAATTAGCTGTATTTATATATTTGGCAATTGAAAAAGAAAAAGTAATTAAAAAATAACTAAGTATTATCACACAATCATCAATGAAACGATTAATTTCTATTGCAATAAGCCTGATAATCTTAGCGATAATCTACACAAAAATTGATTTTCCCGGACTCATACAAGTATTCAAAAATTGCGACGGCTGGTGGATGGCAATCAGCCTCGGCATGGTAGTACCACTGACATTATTCACAGCTTGGCGACTGCAGCAATTGATGCCCACTGGTTCTCAATTAGGGCTTGGCGAGGCAAACCGCCTCATTCTAGCAGCCAGCGTACTGAATATGGTATTGCCATCAAAGATGGGGGATATTGCTAAAGCCTATTTCATGAAGCAGCGAGGTCACTTAGATGGCACACTATCTTTGTCACTGGTTGTTTTTGAGAAAGCTTGCGATCTCTTATCACTACTATTGTGGTGTGTATTTGGGTTATTGCTTTACCCTCATAAGGATGCTCTATTTTGGGCGATGACAGTAGGTGTAGTTTTGGGGTTGGTAACAGGGCTGTTTCTCCTTAGCTCCCGTAAGTTTGCACATTTATTTTTTTTAGTGGTTAAAAAATTTGCGCCGAAAAAACTTCACTCAAAGCTAGAAAAATTGCAGATGTCTTGGGGAGAAATGCACGAATATTTCTGGCGTGACAAAAATCAGCTCCTAAAAATTACTGGAACTTCCATCTTTATCTGGTTTTTGCACTTACTACAAATCTGGTTTTTTATTCTTGCCCTTAAAGCCTGGACACCATTTTTAGCCAACCTGGCGCTGTCGCCGTTGGCCATTCTAGCTGGATTATTACCTCTAACCTTTGCAGGCATCGGCACTCGTGATGCAGCCCTGATTATATTTTACAAACCGTATTTTGATGCCCCAACTGCTGCGGCCTTGGGATTGCTTTGTACTTCCCGTTACGTGCTACCTGCCATTGGCGGTTTACCTTTCCTTGGACAATATTTAGCAACTGTTCGAGACTTACAGCAGCAGCCTAGACGTTTTAGGTGAACAAAGAATGCCACAGGTGCATCCCTTTCTTTGCACAAATTCTGTTAAGAGGGGACAAGGGGGACAAAGTTCTCTTGCCCGACTCCCGACTCCCGACTCCCGACTCCCAACTCCCTACTTTACTTTAAGTAATTCTACGGTTAACAAATTACAGCCAGTTTAAATTTTAAGTAATTCTACGGACAACAAGCTTCAGTCTGTCTGTGTAAACCTTAAGTGATTCTGCGCTGAGTAAGCTTCACTCTGTCAATAATTCCAGTGTTTTTGCGATTACTAAGTTTCAGACCGAATAGTAAATTTTTAAAGGTATAAGATAGGTTTGAAACTTACATGAAGTCAAGCCAGTTTTACAATTCAGAGATTCGGAATTGTGCTTTTAGATATGTCGTAGATGTTGGATTACCTTATCATCAAGCGCCAACCTATATTCCACTTCAAGAGAATGTGAGTAAATGCATTGCCGATTTATTTGAGGCTATGCCACATACTCCTATGAATCCTATAGTGCAAGCCTCTTACAAGCAATTTATTCGAGAAATAACTGACCAATATCATTTTGCGATCGAAAACCTGGGGTTATGCGTTGAGCCTTACTTATCTCACGGGCAGCCTTATGAAAGTAGTCGCGATCTAATGGATGATATTCGCCTGCACAAGCATATGTACTATTTCAAGACAGAATTTGGATACGGAGAAAGTAGCGAAAATAGTAATTTAGATAATCCTATGCTGACTCCTACTGATGTAAAAACTAAGGGTCATCAACTTTTAGCCAATGATATATTTCGGGTGGTTCATGATTTATTTGGTCATGCCAAAGAAGGGTATGCATTTAGTCCATGCGGTGAGGAAAATGCTTGGCTGGAACACCTCCAAATGTTTACACCACTGGCACGTCCGGCACTGACAACAGAAACGCGCGGACAATCGAATTGGTTTAACTTTGGGTCACATTTGCGGCACAAAAATGGAACTTTAATTAAAAAAGGAGAAATTGGATGGGTTCCTCCCTCAAAACGACCATATTCTAAACAAAAGACTGGTTTACTTCCTGCTGAGGTGAGTGGTGTCCAACTCTGTGCTGATTCTAATAGCAGTCAGATACAGGTACACCAAATTGAGGATTGGGATGCTGCTTGTATCTCACTAGAACTTGAACTCCATTTATAGTTAAGAAAGCAGTGGAGGCAGGGGGAGAACAAGCCCAAAATTAAAAGAGGGGCTATAAAAGCGGATTTGGTAAAAATGCAAAACAATGATTATTCAACGATAGAAGTTTTAGCCCAAGCCTACGAAGCAACTACATATCGAGTGAAAGCACCAGAAGGTGATATCTTGATTCGGATTGGGCTGCATAACCCTGAATTAGATTTACTGTTAAACCAATATAATGTTGATTCGTGGGCTTTTATCACAGCATGGAACCCGGCTTCAGTTGCGCTTTCACTCTTCCAAAATCATCAACGCCATACAGAGATGCTTGCTCTTTTACACCGTATGAACGTGCCTTATCTAGATGGTATCGGTATGGGAGATGACACAGATTGGCCGCCAGAACAAAGCGTTATCATTTTTGGTTTGAACCGTGAAGAAGCCAGAAAAATTGGCGCTTTATTTGGTCAGAATGCAATAGTTTATGGTGAATGTAATGGTTTGCCAGAGTTGCTATGGTGCCTAACGTAAAGTTTGAGCCGCATGTTTGATTGGATCAAGCAAGGATAACGGCAGATGCAGCATATTAAGTGTGATCCGGTTTGTGCTTTTACCGTCAGGGCTAGGTCCGTGGTAATCGCTGCCACCTGTCATCAATAAGCCGTACTGAGTACACAACTGCTCAAGATGTTTTCTCTCTTTTGGGCTGTGGCAGGGATGGTAAACCTCAATTCCCATTAAACCCACATCAACCAGTTCCTTTAACACGTCCTCAACTTTACCACCTCGAAATAGGTAAGGATGTGCCCATACCGGCACAGCACCGGAGTTACGTAGCAAAGCAACACCCTCTGATATTGAAAGTTTCTCGTAATGCACATAGGCGGGTTTGTCATCACCCAGCCAACGGCTGAAAGCTTCCTCTGTAGACTGGACATAACCTGCTTCTACCAGTGCCATAGCCAGATGAGGACGACTTGCGGCTACTCCTTCACCCAGTTGAGGTAAGGAAATGGGATAGCCAAGTGCTTCTAACTTAGCAACCATTGCCTGGGCACGGCGTTTGCGTCCCTCTAGGCGTTCAGATATTGGGTCACTGAGCTTATCGGCATCTGGGTAAAAGCCTAAGATATGGAGAGAGCGATCGTTGTGAACGGTACTCAACTCGACACCAGGAATAATTTCTAGGTTGTAGGGTTTGGCAGCAGCAATTGCTTCATTCCAACCCGATAGCGTATCGTGGTCGGTAATGGCTAGTGCAAAAACTCCAGCCTTAACCGCCGCTTGGGCAAGTTGCGTTGGCGTCAAGGTGCCGTCAGAACAGGTAGTGTGACAGTGCAATTCAAGCATTGTGCTATAAATAAATCCTTAGTCGAAAAAGACGATCGCGATCGCCTCATCCAGAGCAGTTACCTCATAGCTTGACACTCCCCGTGCTAAAGCAGCGAGGATTCTTGGTTCACAGACTCGCCGTTAGACGACAGGATTGCTCCAATCGCCCAAGAGGGCAAATCTCCCCAAGCGTAGGTTCCCGTGTGTCCCACGGTACACAGTGCTAATTTCAGGATGTTGATGGCAGCATTTACATCCCTATCTTCTACAAATCCACAATGCGGACACACATGGGTTCTAGTTGATAGAGACTTCTTGACTTTCTTGCCACAGCAAGAGCAGTTCTGACTCGTATTGTGGGGAGCGACTGCAATAGTTTGCTTCCCATATTTAAAGCCAAAATACTCCAACCACTGACGGAATGTAGACCAGCCAGCATCACTAATAGATTTAGCTAGATGTCGATTTTTTGCCAGCCCTTTAACATTTAAGTCTTCATAGGCTACCAAATCGTTAGATTGGATGACGGAATATGCAACTCGCTTGCAATACTCTTTGCGTTGCCTACTTACTCTCAGATGCTTCCGGGCATAACGATTTCTAGCTTTGTGGTAGTTTTTAGACTGCGGTTTAGCGCCTCTAACAAACTTCTTGGACTTCTTGCGGTTTACTCGGTTGAGCTGACATTCTGACTTTCTGTAGAACTGGGGACAGAGTTCTGTATTTCCTTTGCTATCGGCAATAAAGAATTTCAGTCCTAGGTCTAAACCAACAGCTTGACCTGTTGGTTTAGTCTCTACTCGCACTTTGACATCAATCGCAAATTGAGCATAGTATCCATCAGCTCTCTTGACCAATCGAACTCGCTTAATCTGCTTGATGTCGTAGTAGTTGAGGTCATAGGTTCCTTTGAGTTTAAGAGTTCCTATATTTTTTCCATCTCGAAAAGTGATGGCTTTCCGATTGGATGAAAGCTTCCACCCACTAGTTTTGTACTCAACTGAGCGACAGTGCTTTTTGAATTTTGGGTAGCCTTTCTTCCCCTTTATCTTCCTTTTACAATTCTCGTAAAATCGAGCAATTGCACTCCAAGCTCGTTCAGCCGCAGCCTGTCTAGCCATTGAATTGAGTTCGTCGGCAAAAGGAAATTCTGCTGCTAGTACAGAGCAATATTTATTGAGGTCATACTTGCCAATCGCGAAGCGTGCGCGGTAGCGTCCCACTTTTTCATTATCCATCCAATAGCGCAAGCACTTATTTTGAATGAATTGGCTGGCACGAATAGCCTCATCTATTGCTCTGTACTGAGCGTCTTTCCCTTTTACTTTGAATTCGTAGATTATCATAGCTCGACCTTGCTACCCCTGTTTTATTATGACCAAAGACACAGTATAAGAAAAAAAGGGCAACAAAACTTTATCTATCATGTAGGCGCTTAAAAGCGCGTACTCGCCTAGGCCAATGCCTCGCTTCGCTAACATCCGCCAACTAAAGTTAGGCGGTTTTCGGCGGCGACGATAATAATGTCCTGATCCGATGAAGGAATAGGGTATTTTCAGCAGATTGGATAAAATGATTGTCAGTCATTAATTGTTGATTAGTTATTAAGTAGGATGACTCAAGTAGTTGTTGGTCAAAACGAAGGTATTGATTCGGCTTTGCGTCGATTTAAGCGTCAAGTCTCTAAAGCCGGGATTTTGACAGAGGTTCGGCGACACCGCCACTTCGAGACTCCCCTGGAAAAACGCAAGCGCAAGGAAATCGCACGGCGTAAAAAGCGGTGGCGCTGAAACTTCGGTCAGGCAGCTACCTGATTAACTACTAAGCCTGGTGCCATCCGAAGAAATAAAGCGTCTTGAATTTGGGCGTGCCGAGGCACGCCTTTAAGGTCTTATGGGAATTTCCATCCTAAACTCAGTTCCGCGATCAATTGCAGAGATGCAGCTCAACTGACCACCGTGTTTTTCGACGACAATTTGATAGCTAATTGATAATCCCAAACCCGTACCTTTGCCTAGCGGTTTCGTAGTAAAAAAAGGGTTAAATACTTGCGCCTTGACCTCTTCTAGCATTCCCGGCCCATTATCGATGATTTTGACAACTGCTCGTAAACCAGAAGTGTCTCCATCAAGCGAATCGTCACCTACGACTTCTGTATGAATCCGAATGATATTTGGATGTTGAGCAATATTTCTATCTGCTGAGGGCTGTTCTACTTGGGATGTTGAAGCTATGCAAGGGTCTTCAAAACAGTTGTCAACAGGTCGCTTTGGGTAGCTTGCCTCGAAGGCATCGATCGCGTTAGACAGCAAATTCATAAACACCTGGTTCAGAAGCCCCGCGTAGCACTTTACCAGTGGTAAATCTCCATATTCTTTGATAACGGTAATTCCCGGATTATCTCCATTCGGTTTCAAACGATTGTTGATGATCAACAGCGTGCTGTCTATCCCTTGATGAAGGTCTAACGGCTTCATTTCGGCTTCATCTAGCCGCGAAAAATTGAGCAGCGACTGAACAATCTGGCGGATGCGATCGGCCCCCAGTTGCATGGAAGAGAGGGTTTTTGGAAAATCTTCAACCAGGAAATCCAGATCAATTGCCTCAGCTGCCATTTGAATTTCTGGTACTGGCTGAGGATAATGTTTTGCATATAGCTTGAGGAGGTTCAACAAATCCTCAGTGTATTGAGTGGCTGGTATAAGATTGCCGCAGACAAAGTTGACCGGATTATTAATCTCGTGAGCGATGCCAGCTACTAACTGTCCTAAGTTAGCCATTTTGTCGTTGTGCATCAACTGGCTTTGAGTTTGTTGCAGCTGATGCAAAGCCAGTTCCAAGTGCTGAGCTTTTATTTTAAGTTGAGCTTCCGATTGCAGCAAAGCTGCCTCAGTTGCTTTTCGTTTGGTGATATCGGTAACGAAGCCTTCGTAGTAGAGTACAGTCCCATCATCATCGCGCACTACCCGTGCATTCTCGGAAATCCAGATGATTCGACCGTCTTGGCGATAAACCTGTGATTCAAATTCAGCCACACAATCACGAGAGTGTAGTTGCTTAATAAATTCATAACGCCGATGCGGTTCAACGTAGAGCTGTCGCCCAATATCTGTCAAACTTATGAGCAACTGCTCTGGCGATTCGTAGCCGTAGATCTGAGCCAATGCTGGATTACAGGCTATGTATCGCCCATCAGGCGTCGTTTGAAAGATACCCTCAACCGCATTCTCAAAGATATTGCGATACTTCTGTTCAGCTTGTCTCAGAGCCTTTTCTACCTGTTTACGCTCAGCTATTTGATTGGCAACTTCGTGATTGGCAATTTTCAACTTCCTTGTCCGCTTTACAAGGTTTTTGTGGACTTTTTTATAGCGCTCTACCCAGCTGGCAGAGCTGTTTAGCAAACTGTCACGGCTTAAAAACATGGCTGATTTGCTTGATTTTTTTGCCCACCTACTATTTATTATTTGACTTTTTGGTCATTGCTTGGTGATGCGAACTCTCTAGATTTTGTGATGATTGTGACGCCTGACTGATGATACTCGTCCGCGCTTTTTGTGATCAAAATTTACTATCAAAGTGATTTATATCACAGACAAAGGACTTTTTCAGAGGGCTGCCTAACTCAACTTTGCTGGAGTCTAAAAATTCAGCAAAAACCCTCAGAACTTACGCAGAACCTCTACATGTAGGGTGGGCACTGCCCACCCTACTACCTTGAAAATAGGGAGTAGGGAGTAAGGGAAGAAATATTTTTATTAAGTTTTGAGATGTTCCGATTCCTGCTTAATTCATCCCTCTTTTCAGTAGCACCGAAAGTGCTTTCTTTTTCTCTGAGATGCCAACTGAAGAAGCTCACATTTTATGAATGAACAAATGCAATCATTAAAAGAACCCAACCAAGGAGGCTTGTGAGAACAGTCACTGCTACAAGATATGTCACACCATTGCGCGAAGGTGGCTCGCTGCCAGCAATTGTAGAAGCTGATGATGATGGAATGTATGTGCTGAAATTTCGTGGTGCCGGTCAAGGACCCAAAGCGCTAATTTCTGAGCTAATAGCTGGGGAAATTGCTCGTGCATTAGGGCTACTAGTTCCTGAAATCGTGTTTGTTGAACTTAACCCAGAACTTGCTCGCACTGAGCCTGATCCAGAAATTCAAGACTTGATCAGAGCCAGTGCTGGTCTTAACCTTGCTCTGGATTATCTCCCTGGTTCCGTGACCTTTGACCCGATCGCACAAAAACTTGAGGCGGAACTCGCGGCTTCGGTTGTTTGGTTTGATGCTTACGTAACTAATATCGATCGCACTGCCCGCAATGCCAATATGTTGATTTGGCATCGACGACTTTGGCTAATTGATCATGGCGCAGCGCTCTACTTCCACCATACCTGGAAAAATTACCTCGAACGCAACCGCGACTCCTTCCCAGCGATTAAAGACCACATTCTGTTGCCTTTTTCTGGTGACCTGCAAGCGGTAGATTTGAAAATGACCGAAAGGCTGACGCCAGATATTATTGACAGCATTGTTAAACTAATTCCTGATGCTTGGCTGGTTGAATCCCCTTTTAGTAGTAGCATCGAACATCGAGATGCTTACATCGAGTACCTATTAAAGCGGCTCAAGCCACCACATCTGTTCTTAGAGGAGGCGATGCGTGCCAGATCAGTTTACGTATGATTACGCCATTATCCGCGTTGTTCCCAAAGTCGAGCGGGAAGAGTTTGTTAATGTAGGAGCGATCGTCTCTTGCCACACAAAACGATTCTTGGAAGCTCGTATTGAACTTGATGAGCAACGGTTGATGGCGCTTGATGCCACGTTGGATCTGGAAATGATTCGCAATCACCTAGCCGCTATTCCGATTATTTGTGCAGGGAGACAAGCTGGAGCAATTGGACAAATGCCACAACGCGATCGCTTTCACTGGCTCGTTGCACCCCGCAGTACAATCATCCAAACCTCACGAGTACATACTGGTTTGTGCAATAACCTGTCCGCCGTACTCGATCGCTTAATTGAAACAATGGTGCTACTATCGCACCTCAAACCTACTGTGGTAGGAAGCAAAGAAAGCAATTAATAGTGATATCCAACAGAATTCGCTATGAAAAAGGTTGGGTTTCATTGCTCAACCCAACCTACAATTTAAGCGGCTTGTGTCGCCTACCCTACAAGAAAAAATGACTTTTGTGGGATAGGACGCATTGCCCGTAAGTTGCTATTGCTTGCAAGAGACACCATGAGCGAAGGCTCACAACGCAGGAATGAAAATTCCTCTTCCCCAACTCCCGACTCCCGACTCCCGACTCCCTATTTTCTAGTTATTTCACTTGAACCAAAGCTGACTCATCCCCTAAATCTTGCAAGAATCGGTTCTTGTCAAATTTATAGTCTTGACCCAGAAAAGTTACGATTTTTTCGGTATCGTATTCAGCATTTTGTAAACAAGTTGAAGCTCCTGGAGAGGGAGTTATATTAAACAAGATATTCTCTCCTACGATTTTAGCTTCTCCCATTTCCAGGCGCTTAGTCTTAAGATTCACAATTTGAGGTCTGATTCCTCCGTACCCTTTAGCAAGCTGTAGGTCGCTCACTTGTAGTGAAGGTACAATTTTTTGAACTTCCTTTAAGAATAATCTCCTTCCAAAAAAGGGAATATCGTAAATAAAATTCATCACAATATATTTCAATATCACTAAATCAGAAAGGATATTGAAGAAGCTGATTAAAGCCTTGATACTAAGCCCAGCGGTTTTAAAATAGTCAAAAACACTAGCATAGTTACCCTGTTCTAGCTTTAGAGTAACTTTGGCAGTAGGGCCAAACCTCGTCTTACTTTGATCGTGGACTTCTGAATCTCCATGAACAGCTGCAAAAGGTATTTTCTTGAGTTGTACAGTATAGACTTTTCCGTTTAAAATGCCTGGTGCCAGGTAAAAATTACCCGCTACATTTAGAAGGGCATAATCTTTTCCGTACCCTAGAGATTTGGCAAACAACAAACTATAGGCGGCTGCCGTTATAACAACGACCTTAGCAAGCACTACTTCTCCATCCGTCTGAATTTGGTAAAGTTCTCCTTCTTTCTTGATACTTTTAACCTTTGTATCCATCATTAAATCAATAGTTTTTTTCTCATTTTCAATTGATTGATGGATAAAGGATTGGGAGAGCTTCTGAAAATCTACTGTATAACCTTCTTCAGTAAATAGAGCCAAAATCTCTTCATTTGGCGCTCTATCTTTCACTACATTAGGTTCTAGTAACGCTATTTCCTCTCTTTCAATTAATTTGATTTTTGGAAATAGCGATTTAAATTCTTTATATCTTTCTCGAAGTTCTTCAGTTTGCTCTTTTCCTATAGCTAAAACCATTTTGTGGTATTTGCTATAAATTTTCTGCTGTGGGTCATTTCTCAAAATATAATTTTTAACTAGGCTGGCAGCTGCCTTAACTTTTTGAGCTTTTTCCAACGTATAGTTAGTTTCTATATCTCCAAAATGGAGTGTTTGACTATTGCTAGTTTTATGAGAATTACCTAAAGCAACTTCTCCATTCTTTTCTATCAAGACAATACGGTTTATATTGGTGTACTGGCTTAAGCTATACATTAAGGCAGAGCCAGAAATACCACCACCAATGACAGCTACTTCGTAAATTTTGTTCTCGAATTTCATGGTTTCTCCAAACGGTAATCAAGACTGAGTAAAACAATTATTAGGCAATATAAAATGCCTTTATTTATAAAAAGTGATTCAAGGATTTATCCAACCTAAGTCATTTAATTTAATACACAGTATAGCTCAAAAAAAACAGATGAATTATTTTTTTGTTTCAAGTTCCATCAAAAATTGTAAGCTGAACTCATAACCGATTTTAAAATAACAGTCTCTCCTTTTATATCAGTCCCTCTAGAGTTACAATTGCGCTCTTTAGTGAGGTGGAAGACCAATGCTACACCACCGTACTTAGTAAGTAGAAGAAGTTGTTCTAGCTTTTCCAAGAAAGTCACCACCAAGTTCAAGTACTCTAGTAATCCACCAAGATAGCTTCAAAATGTGAATAATTTGTGAATAGATTTTCTGCACGACATTACTGATATTTACTACCCACCAATGGCAATTTTGTGGACTACTAAAGCCCACAGGTTTAATAACCCTTCAAAAGTCAATCAGTTATTTACTTTCTATTACTGAGACGGCTGTATTTTTGCTACTCTTTTGCTTGCCGCGTGTGCCTGAGTACGGTCAAAACTAATTTATATAATGGACGCGATCGCAAAAAGAATTCATTAACTCAGCTGTTGTATTCAAGCCTTGCTAATCCACTGCGATCGCCTTTGGCAGTGCGCGTACTTGTACCGTCTTGAAGAGAAGCGCAGTTGTACTATAAACTTCTTCACCACTTGCCTTTACTACAGTTAAGTTTGCCGCCGTGTGACCCGGCTCCAAAATTGAGGAGTTTGGGTTAAAAAGTCTAGCTTTAGCAGCGACTCACCGATTGTATCATTTTATTTACAAGAAGTCTGCATCTCTTTTTACCATCTGTGTATCTTCAGGACTTACGCTCTCTTACACGACAAACGGGTAAGGGCGTATGGCTATTCTTGAACTTCCATGTACTCATACTCCAGCCTGAGTAAAAATTTGGAGGTTCAAGATACACTGCTGACAAAGGTCTAGTCGAGGCAGGCATGGGGCAATGGTGCGCTTAAAGCTGTGGCAGTGGGTCATATTAGCAACCCCGATCGCTTCGATCATCACTTTCCTGATGGTTAGTGCAGGGTTGCAGATTCACGAGTGGGGCATTAATTGGATCTGGGCTGTATTCACCCTCCTATTAGTAGGTTGGCGTTGGCTCTTAGTCAAATGGACTCGACCTGCGGTAAACCAGCTAGAAGCCGCATTGATAGAGGTTAGCCAAGAACTAGAAGCCGCAGCAGACGAGAAAACAGGACTGCAGGCCGACAACGATGCCGCTCATCAAGCACAATCAGCACTCCTAGAAATTCTGGAAGCAGCACGCGATGATCCCCCTGCCTGGGAAGACTGGTCAAAATTTTGGCAGCGATGCCAAGAGGTTGTGGTGGCGATCGCTCATATCTATCATCCTGAAGGGAAGTATCCCTTACTGAACATCTACGTTCCTCAGGCTTACGCATTGATTCGGGGAACGATGGATGACATGGATCGGTGGATGCAAAAGTTATCTCCTGCCCTCAATCAAGTCACTATTGGGCAGGTATACCAGGCTTACGAAGTCTACCGTAAGCTGGAACCATCTGCTCGTAAACTTTGGCAAGTCTGGAACTGGGCACAGTGGATCTTGAATCCGGCGGCGGCGCTGGCTGGACGCGCTAGTCAGCGTTATAGTAACCAGGCAAATCAGCAACTGCTGGTGAATTTAAGCCAAATGCTCCGGGAAGCGGCCTTGAGGAACTTATGTCGGCAAGCGATCGCACTCTACGGAGGCAGTGTCCTACCAAGCATAGAATCTGTCTCTTCCACACCAACTCTACTTAAAGCAAAGACTCAAACCCTCCGAGATATCCTCGCTCAAGCAGAACCAGCTGAGGCGGTTGAGCAAAAGCCCGTCAATATTTTACTAGTGGGACGAACTGGAGCCGGAAAAAGTAGCTTGATTAACACGCTATTTCAGGCCGATCTAGCAGAAGTTGATATGTTGCCCAGTACCGATCGCATTCAGAATTATCACTGGCAAACTCAAACCAGAGAAACCCTTACACTTTGGGATACACCCGGATATGAACAAGTGAACCATGCAGATCTGCGGGAACTTGTACTAGACTATGCCACCAACGCTGATTTGTTGTTGCTCGTTACCCCTGCACTCGATCCAGCGCTGCAAATGGATGTGGACTTTCTCAAAGAGATTCAGGCGGATGTTGAGGACTTGCCGGCGATCGCGATCGTTACTCAGGTGGATCGTCTGCGTCCAATCCGCGAATGGCAGCCACCCTACGATTGGGAATGGGGCGAGCGGCCTAAAGAAAAAGCGATTCGGGAAGCTACCGAGTATCGTGCTCAACGTCTGGATGATTACTGCGATTTCGTTCTACCCGTTGTCACAGGTGATATTAAAACAGGTCGTGCTGCTTGGGGAGTGGACGCGCTATCGTTGGCACTGGTGGATGCGATCGCACCTACTAAACAACTTCGTCTTGCCCGCTTTTTGCGTAACCTGGAAGCTCGCACTGTCGCCGCCGCCAAAATCATCGATCACTACACCTTCCAGATGGCAACCACAAAGGGACTAACTGCACTGCTTAAAAGTCCTGTCCTCCAGTTCATTGCCACGCTGACAACCGGAACTCCAACTGTAGCCTATCTGCTAGCAGAGCAAATTCCCGTGGAACAGTTACCAGTTGTCATTGCTAAACTCCAGATGGCTTATGATCTGTTCTCCCTGTTGAGTTCAAGCGACTCCAAAACCATTAACTTTGACTTGCTATCCCTTTGGCCGCTACTGCTGGAAAACCCCGCTTCACCAGAGCGAAACGCTTGGGCATTTGGTCACGCCCTAGTGGAGTACTGGACTCAGAATCTGACAGTTGAACAATTACGAGAGCGATTTGATCACTATCTCGAGCAGGTTTAATGTTTCTTTTAAGACTTCATTAAATACATTCGCTTGTACCGATGTGAGTAGTAGATTTTTCTCTTTCCCCATCCTCACTAAAGCTCCGCCCTACTCCCCACTCCCCACTCCCTAATCCCTAATCCCTTTTTTGATCAGTTGTGCCGGATAGGATTGCGGCTAGCAGAAAGATGTGTCGGAGGCACACAATCTTTCACAGCGAATCATGAAGTTCCTTGAAATGCTGATCGATTGCTCACTTGCAGCGTTGGCCGCTTTTGTTTTATTTCCTGTTGTTTCTCAAACTGCTGCTACTGCACCAGCTGTCGTTGCAGCTTTGCTTGGAGCAGGAATCGTCTTGGCGATTTTGAAAGATTAGTCACAGTGACATCTCCTAACGCGAGCGCCAAAGTCAGGACTTATGCATGGACACCACATATATAGTAGGGGTGAACGGCCGTTCACCCCTACAAATGGCCATTCACAAGGAAATTTGCGTAAGTCCTGCAAAGTGTTCAGTTGCTGTTTTGAGCATAAAAGGTCATATAAAATCGCTTTTTTCGGAAAAAACTAACTTTTATTAGAAGAGATTTGAGTCAAGCCAGTTTCTGATAATAACCATTGAGATAGATGTGCATCTAGATATAGATAGATACTCTGTACTAATAACATTAAGCACAAGCATAAAAGACAACTACATAAGTAGTTGCTAGTTCTTTTTGACAATTTTTGATTGACTCGTGCGGTTGCTGAACTAAGTTTCGGAGGTAAATATGTGGGTAGAAAGGCTGGCACGGTTTGGATATGCAGCTAAGGGAATTGTATATGCAATTGTAGGATTGCTGGCAGTACAAGCTGCTATCGGTACTGGAGGGAAAACGACAGATACACGAGGGGCTTTAGGAGAAATTGCCGCGCAGCCATTTGGCAAGTTCTTGTTAGCTTTGGTGGTGTTTGGTCTAATTGGATATGTGGTTTGGTGTTTTGTACAGGCTGTTAAAGACCCTGAACACAAAGGCGACGACCCTAAAGGTCTCGCAAGGCGTTTTGGTTACGGAATTACTGGTTTGATTTATGCAAGTTTAGCCGTTAGTGCGATCGGGCTAATTACAGGTTCAGGCGGTGGCAGCAGTAGTAGCAATTCACAGCAAGACTGGACTGCACGCCTGCTTTCACAACCTTTTGGTCAATGGTTGGTTGGTCTTGTTGGAGCATTCATCATTGGTCTTGGTTTCTATCAACTATATAAAGCCTACAAAGCCAAGTTTCGTAAACAGATGAAGCTGCAAGAGATGACCCCGACTGAGGAAACTTGGGCAACACGCATTGGCAGATTTGGCTTGGCGGCACGAGGGATTGTGTTTGCCATCATCGGGTTTTTTCTGCTTGAGGCAGCACGTCAGTCTGACCCCAGCGAAGCGCGAGGACTTGATGGGGCTTTGCAAGCCTTAGCACAGCAGCCTTACGGCCCTTGGCTACTGGGAATTGTTGCACTCGGTCTGGTGGCCTACGGGATTCATATGGGAGTACAGGCGCGATATCGTCGGATTCTGACTTAAAAGGGTTATCCCATTCTCTATACTGAATAGCCTGTGCAGACCAGCGAGAGTTTGTTTAGCCCCAGTCTTCTAGACTGAGGGCAAATAAAGTGCACTCGTCACACGAGAATTAGTATTACTCAACCAGCTTTCTTGGTTGACATGTTTGTGCATTTTAAAGGATGATGGTAGATTGTGTGCTATTACCTGCTCGGATCAGGTTAAGACATATCAAAAGCTGGAAAAAGAAGCGAGAAGCCTAGCCCCCTGCTTGGCAAGTACTTACTCAATAAGAAATTAACCAGCTACCTGTACGGCAACCTTTAAGGACAATCCCATGAGTTATGCAATTATTGAAACCGGCGGCAAGCAAGTGCGAGTTGAACCCGGTCGTTTTTATGACATTGAGTTGCTGCCAGTCGAAGCAGAAGAGAGTGTCACCATCGAGAGTGTACTGCTCGTTCAGCACGAAGGTGAAGTAACAATCGGTCAGCCTTTCGTGGAAGGGGCAACAGTTGAAGGTACGGTGATGCGGCATTTTCGAGGGCGCAAAGTCATCGTCTACAAGATGAAGCCCAAGAAGAAAACTCGCAAAAAGCGCGGTCACCGTCAGGAAATTACCCGCCTGATGATTAACTCTATCAGTATGAATGGTTCTGTTGTAACCTCTTCTTCTGCCCAGACACAGGAGACACCAGTCATTGACCAAACAGCAGCTGAAGTGCCTGCAACTGAGGAAACAGCAGCTGAAGCGATCGCAACTGAGGAAACTGTCGAAGCTGCTTCAGAATAGAATTAAGCTCTCTAGTTGTAGGGGCGATATATGCCTTACTCTCCTAGAACTAGAGAACAAACTGTAAAGACACTCATGAGGATACTATGGCTCATAAGAAAGGAACTGGAAGTACTCGTAACGGTCGTGACTCGAATGCTCAACGTCTAGGCGTTAAGCGTTATGGTGGTCAGGTTGTCAAAGCAGGCAACATTCTAGTGCGTCAGCGCGGTACTAAATTTCACCCTGGTAACAATGTTGGCGTAGGCAGTGATTATACTCTGTTTGCCCTGATTGATGGCATCGTCACTTTCGAGAGAAAGGGTAAATCTCGTAAGAAAGTAAGCGTTTACGCCAGAGAGACTGAGGTAGCTGCTGAACCGGAATTGGTAGCAGCAGAAGCATAATCTCTCAACTGATAGTTAATTTTGTTAGTCACTTTAGAAGCACCCCTAGCGGGTGCTTTTTTATTTTTAGGGGTAATAACGTATCACGCACCTTAATCGCACTCACCCCAGGAAATTGTACTTAACACAACGTTACCTTTTCTAAGAGTAAGGGGGGAAAACGAAGCATTAAACTGTTAACACACTTCTATATTTCCCATAGTTTTTTTTGTTTCGTATTCCTCACTTAAGCTAGTTTTGCAAACGTTTCTTATGTTCCCAACCCATCGCCCTCGACGCCTCCGGAATACAGCCCAACTGCGCCGGATGGTACGTGAAAATATTCTGACCACTAGTGATTTAATTTACCCTCTGTTTGCTGTACCGGGTGAAGGGTTTGCCCAGGAAGTTAAGTCGATGCCAGGAGTTTACCAATTATCGGTAGACAAAATTGTCGAAGAAGCCAAGGAAGTCTACGACCTCGGCATACCTTCGATCATTCTGTTTGGTATTCCTGAAGATAAAGATGTAGAAGCTACAGGCGCTTGGCATGATTGCGGCATTGTGCAGAAAGCGTCTACGGCAGTGAAAGAAGCGGTGCCAGATTTGGTGGTTATCGCCGATACCTGTTTGTGTGAGTACACCAGTCACGGGCACTGCGGTTACCTAGAAGTGGGTGATTTGACAGGTCGGGTTCTCAATGACCCGACGCTGGAATTGCTGAAGAAAACAGCAGTATCTCAAGCTAAGGCGGGTGCTGATATTATTGCCCCTTCCGGGATGATGGACGGCTTTGTGCAGGCAATTCGAGAAGGTTTGGATGAAGCGGGGTTTGAGGATACGCCGATTCTGTCTTATGCGGCTAAGTATGCTTCTGCTTACTATGGGCCATTCCGAGATGCCGCAGACTCAGCGCCTCAATTTGGCGATCGCCGCACGTATCAAATGGACCCTTCTAATGTCCGCGAAGCCATCAAGGAAATTGAGCTAGATATTGCTGAAGGTGCCGATATGCTAATGGTAAAACCGGCCTTGGCATACATGGACGTTATCTGCCGCGTTAAAGAAGCTAGCAACTTACCAGTAGCTGCCTACAATGTCTCTGGCGAGTATGCCATGGTTAAAGCCGCCGCCCTCAACGGCTGGATTGACGAAGAGCGTGTAGTCATGGAAACGCTGACAGGTTTCAAACGTGCTGGTGCTGACTTAATTCTCACTTACCACGCCAAAGATGCTGCCCGTTGGCTGCAACGGTAGCAAATTCTAGTACACAGTGCGGGCGCATTTTCTCAAGTGTGCCCCAACAACTATATTGTTTGTCCAGTTACCAGCTTCCCACTGACAACAAACAACAAACAACAAATAACAAACAACAAAAGCCGGAACATCTCTGTCACCTTGAGGTCTTTAGGTTTATTGAGTTAAAAACTCAAGCATCTCAACAATTGGGGGGATTTTCCCATGTTCCATTTCAATCCCTTAAAATCAGGAACCGCTACCCTGCTGACGCTGATTATTACTGGCAGTGCTATTGTCCCAATCATCTCCACAGCACCCGCCTTAGCTCAAGCTCCTTTTCCCCGAAGAGAACCCAGAGAACAAATTAACATATTCGTTCCCTCTGGCACATCCATTCCTGTTCGCTACGACAAAGACAAAATTGTCCTCATGGCTGATGAAACTGTACCGGTAACCCTAACAGTAGCATCAGATATCAGATCCAGTGATGGTAGTGTTCTAATTCCAGAGGGCAGTAAGATTATTGGTGAGCTCAAACCCGCTTCGAGAGGCACTCAATTTGTTGCTAAAGAGTTAACTTTGTATCGTCGTCAGCTTGAGAAGCAGTCGAGACCTTTCTCTATTAGTGCTACCTCTAATGTAGTAAGGAGAACCCAAGAAATTCGTAAGGGAGCTAATACAAGTTCAATCTTGACAGGTGCAGCTGTTGGGGGAGGGGCAGCCGCCGCCATCTCTGCAATTACTGGAGATCACTCGATTGACGTACCAGAAGTCCTTGGGGGGGCTGGTTTAGGCGCTCTCGGTGGTTATTTTTTGGGACGGAAAAAAGTTGATGCCATCGTTGTTTATCCCAAGCAAGATTTGGATGTGAAACTAACATCTGATTTTGACCTTCGCTTATCTCGTCCCGGAACTTGAGGTTAACAATACGATAACTAGTTCAATTTAAAGGTCTATGGTGCTTCTCAATTGAGTAAGGGCACGGCAGTGCCGTGCCCCTACAATCGGTGTACTGCACAAGGAATGCAAACCGCTATAAATGTGGGAATTCTAGCTTGTAGATGATTTTTAGATGAATCGCACCTATGACTCATACCCTGGTTATTAGATTTTCCCAGTCAGCCAGTAAGTCAGCATTTTTCCTTTGCCTTTAACTGCGATCGCTCCCCGTTCCTCAAAGCAAAACTGTTCCTTTAAACGCTCATAAATCCCTACCG
The DNA here is from genome assembly GCA_031970155.1 of Coleofasciculaceae cyanobacterium CTOTU46601. Lineage (GTDB taxonomy): Bacteria > Cyanobacteriota > Cyanobacteriia > Cyanobacteriales > Coleofasciculaceae > DALYIW01. The sequence continues at coordinate 31,746 of DALYIW010000059.1, forward strand.
TTACCTGAATCTTCCCTGGCATTCCAGTCGATTCCATGCGTGAGGCAATATTGACCGTATCTCCCCACAAGTCATAAATAAACTTGCTCATGCCAATCACTCCTGCAACGACTGGACCCATATTGATGCCGATCCGCAGTCGAAAATCTTCCCCCGTTTTACCATTAAACCAAGCTAGAGCTTGTTGCATATCGAGTGCCATCTGCGCGATCGCTTCAACACGATCCAAACTGGGTGTAGGTAAACCTCCTACCACCATATAAGCATCGCCAATAGTCTTAATCTTTTCCAAGCCGTGCCGTTGGGCCAGGTAGTCAAACTTAGAGAAAATTATGTTGAGAACTTTCACCAGTTCAGCTGGATTTTTTTTGGCGGAAAACTCTGTAAAGCCTACCAAATCGGCAAATAAAACGCTCACTTCTTCAAAATGATCAGCGATCGGACTTTGCCCTTGTTGTAGGCGAACAGCGATCGGTTGGGGCAAAATATTCAGCAGCAGTTCCTCAGTTTGGTTTTGTTGAAATTTCAAGGCTTCCTGTACCAGTTTTCGCTCTGTAATATCAGAAACCGTGCCTTCACAGTACAGCAATGTCCCCTTTGAATTTCGCACTGCACGAGCTGTTTCACTAATCCAAATCGCTTTGCCGTCCTTGCGATACACTAACGACTCAAACCCATACACAGCATTATCCATTTCAATCGTTGCTATAAATTCTTGCCGACGCTTAGGGTTAACATACAACTGCTGAGAAATATCTTTTATGCTTTTAATTAACTCTTCAGGTGAGTCATAGCCGTAGATTTTAGCAAGCGCTGGATTGACACTCAGGTAGTGTCCAGCTGGGGTAGTCTGATAGATGCCTTCCAGGGCATTTTCGACAATACTGTGATATCGCTGTTCGGCAATTCGCTGCGCTTCTTCAGCTTGCTTGCGCTGAACTAGCGAACCTAATTGGCTGATAACTGCGTTGACTAATTCTAATTCCACTATACGCGGCTGGCCGATACTAGCTTGTTTCCGATAGAAAATCAGAATAGCTAACACTTGAGCATTGACTAAAATCGGTACACCAAAAGCGGCTTTTAACCCTGCATCTGCTGCAATTTGCGAACGTAGATAAACATCGTGTGGCACACTAGAAACATCATCTATCCATTCCGGCTGCTGAGATACCCAAATTCTTCCAGGAAGACAGATACCTGGAACAATAGTAAATTCCCAGCTTTTCTGTCGAAATTCTGATAAACCAGAGTCACTGGTACTCTGATTTTGAACGCATTTTAAAACTTTGCTATCTTCGCTCTCAATCCAAGCTTCCCCATAATCCCATTCAATTGCTTGACAAATTAAGCTTAAAATTGTTTCCAAAGCTGAATGAAAATCCTGCGCGTGACTGATGGCTTGGGTGGCTGCCAGCAGTAAGCGGATTTGCATTTCTCCTCGTTGTCGTTCTGCTATTTCCTGATGGAGTTGGACATTTTGATCGGCTAATTCTTGATTTTTTTGCCGCAGTTGTTTTTGCAAAGAACGCACAGTAAGTTGATTCTTGACACGCGCCAGTACTTCTTCTACCTGAAAGGGTTTGGTTATGTAGTCTGCACCTCCTACTTGAAAAGCCTTGGCTTTGTCTAATCCCTCAGATAAAGCACTGAGGAAAATCACCGGAATTTCTCTCGTTTTGGGGTCAGCTTTCAACTTCTGACAGACTGTATAGCCATCGAGTTCTGGCATGAGAATATCGAGTAAAATCAAATCTGGAAGACTGGCTCGGATAGTCTGTAATGCCAAATTACCATTAATAACAGCGCGAACTTTATAATTTTTTTCTCTTAAGAGATTTACCAACAAACGCAAGTTAGCAGGCGTATCATCAACAACTAAAATCTCTATTTGATAGTTAGGTGATCCAATAGGAGTCATCTGAATTTTTAACTTCTTCTGTTTTTATATAGGACTTACGCAAATTTTCGTTTGAACCTCCATATGTAGGGGTGAACGGCCG
>DALYIW010000060.1:0-11746 GCA_031970155.1 Coleofasciculaceae cyanobacterium CTOTU46601
TTTCACCCACCCCATGAATGACGGTGGCTCTCAGCTTCTACGAAGCTTTGGTAGAACGTGTTCCTGAGCGTTAGCCGAAGGACGGGGCTTGAATCCCAATTTTTTGGTCAGACCATTTTGATGTGAAGGAGCGATCGCAGCCATGACTAAAGGTGCGATCGCAGATCTCAAGTCTCGGTAGCATTCGTCTGGAGAGGATGTAATATCAATTTCCTTTTTAGATGCTACACTTTGACCCCCCCAACCCCCCCTTGGTAAGGGGGGAGCAATACAAGCATCTGTAGCAAACATTAAGGAAATTGATATAAAAAATCTCTGATAACCTATTACCCATTGCTTGAATCAGGTAACAATAGTTACTTGCCCAGTAGCCAGATCGTAACGACCACCAACAATTTTTAGTTTGCCGTCCCGAATCAGCTTCGCTAAGATTGTTGAGCTTTCTGCCAACTGTGTAGCTTGATATTGTACGTTAGCGGTGACGGAATTTTCTTCAATATTGCCGGTTTTAAATCTGACTCTTTCTACAGCGGGTTTGATTTCCTCAACAAAAACGCCGATTCTTCCGGGGAGTGGCTCACCTGCGATCGCTGCTGACACAGCACCGCAGCGGCTGTGACCTAGAACGATGATTAGCTGAGAACCCAATACAGCTGTTGAGAATTCCAAGCTGCCTATTGCTGTTTGACTAGCAACATTACCTGCTACGCGAACCACAAATAAATCGCCAAGTCCTTGATCGAAGACAATTTCCGCCGGAACCCTTGAATCGGCACAACCGAGGACAGAGGCAAATGGATATTGAGCAACAGCAGTTTCTTGTAAACGCAAGCGGGATTGATTTGGGTTTTCGCCCTTTCCAGTAACGAAGCGATTGTTCCCATCCATCAATCGTTTCATCGCTGCATTAGGGTTAACAGGTTGAGGTTTTTGTTGAGTAGTACTAGCTGGTTGTTGAGCAACAGCTTGTTGTGCATCCCATAGGAAACTCCCACCAGCCGTACTAGCTGCAATTCCAACCCCTCCCACACCCAAGAACTTCATGAAATTACGACGCCCAACAAACCCATCAATCCGGCTCATCAATTTTCCTCAAACAACAATTACTTCAAATCGAACAAAATTTAGTTCATGAGAGGAATATTACCATTCTGAGAGGATGTTATATAAATGTTAAGAACTATGAGATTAGGATTGTTCAGGTGAGGCTGAGTTTTTTGAGGGGAATTGACAGGTTTTAGACGATTGGGAGCAAGTCCTTTTGCCCATTGTTGGTAAAAAGCGATCGCCCTTCTATCCCCTTACCAAAGGATAAGCACCTGGAGGAACGGGTTGAAATGAGCAAAGTTATTAATGAGAAAGTAAAAAAAATTGGGGTTTTAGCAGAGGCGTTTTCTAAGAAATATCGCAAGCGCTTGCACGACTTTAGGCAAGCTGTCAAGGAAGATGAGGGGGAGAGGGGGAGAAACCCCCTGAGCGATCGCAGCCATGACTAAAGGTGCGATCGCTCATACCAAGTCTCGATAATATAGTCTGGTGCGATGTCTTTAATTTACGAAACCTCTATCAATTCCATACACTTGTTTAAAAGTTCGTCTTTCATTGACACAGATTCTATATCAATACATATAAATCCAAGACACTCAACCTTCTCTCTCATGCATTTATTGTAGAGGAGGGTACGGTCTAGAAACTTTTGAATTAGGTGCTTTTCATCCTCACCTACATTATCAAAATTACTTTCACACTTGATTCGGTTTCGGAAGAGTTGGTCGCTAGCTGTAAGCCAAATCGCTTTAACACCCTTTTCGCCAACTAAATTCGCTACAAATTCTGGCCATAACGCAGAGCCTTCAAGTATCAGGTATTCTGTTGATAAATGAAACGCATGAGAATGAACAATAGCCTCGATCTGCGGCAACACATTTTTCTGATAATGCGACAATACATCTAAAAAAAGGGCGTTAACAGACCGAGTTTTATAATGTTTTGCTACATACTCTGGAATAGCCTTTCCATTTGCACCCACCCAAGGACGACCAGGATGTTGAGCGAGTTTGTCCGTAGAACGATAACTCCAACCAAGCTTCGCCGCTAAAGATTGTCCAAGGGTCGATTTGCCTGCATGAGAGGAACCGCCAATTAGAATCACTCGTGTTTCATTGATTGATTTATTCATAAACCTTTCTTTTATCTTAGGCTAGGGGAAGCACGTTCGGCTCGATCAAGATAAAAAGATGGTTCAGACAATTGCGATTTCTGAGAAAACCACCCTCAAGTTCCTGCGGGAAAAGTTTAACTTACAACGTACAGAAAACCAACAATTCTTTTCAGAATGGTTCGATGGTTTACCCGAAATTGCTGAGGAGGAAAAGGAATTTCTAGATCGGGTCAAGAATAGATACTTCTACCAGCTTGATGAAGGTATGTTGTTGGAAAGTGGGGTCAAAATGATGATCGTGTCTCCACTGTTAGATGTGGCTGGCTTTTACGATCCTCCCTATAAGGCGCGGTTTGAACCTTCAGTACAAATTAATGTGGATACTGGGGAAGAAATCCTGCAAGGACGCATTGATGCGTTAGTTGTACAAAACCAGTTCTGGGTTTGGGTAATTGAGGCAAAACGTACAACCTTCTCTCTGGGGTTGGGGATACCACAGGCTCTGGCTTACATGTTATGCAATCCCCATCCTGACCAACCAACGTTTGGGCTTCTCAGTAGTGGCGACAATTTTATCTTTATCAAGTTAGTGAAGCCAGAGGAGCCAGTGTATGCTCTGTCAAAGCAGTTCACTATCTTGAATGACGGCGATCTTTATGATGTTTGGCGGGTGATGAGGCGGATTGGGGGATTGATTAGGCAGGAGTGAGTTGAAGGTGAATGAGCGCTTAATCCCACCAGTAGATAACCACAGGCGGTGGGTCACTGCTACCTCCATAGCCAATAAAAACGGAGGCGCGATCGCGATCCATCACTTGAACGTCGTCTGCTAGCCAAGTTTTGCCAAAATCTACTAAGGGATACACGCAATCGTCATCTCTAGACCAGATGTAAAGGGTATCAGCGTGCCAGCGATCGCTCAAGTCTCTGAGCGCCAAACCCAAGTTACTATAGAGCCTGCCACTCTCCTCCTCTTCGCCAATCAGAGGCAGCATCATGAAATTCAGCCAGAGATGTCTGTTTTGGTGGAGGTCTTTTAGAATTGGTTCTGGATCGAAGTTGTTCCAGCGCCCTCCTTGTAGCATCAACGCTTCCATCAATTGCTGAGGCGTACATTGTCCAACAGGAACAGACAAGTCTAGTTGAGCTGAGGGTTTGTCGGGATGAAAGCCTCGAAACGGTCGTCTTTCCTGGAGAGTCTTCCGGCGCTTGGAGCGGGGTTGAGCTTCAAAAATCCAGGCTCCTCGTGAATAGTTTTGGGGAGAACCTGTTTGAGGAAGGGACGCGGGAATTTCTCCGAAGCCTGCCAGCAATCGCTCGTACTCATCCACTTGGTCGAACGCCACCCAATTGGCTCGCCACACGCACTCTAGGACAAATCCAGCTGTCACACAAGGGAAGCGATCGCCGTCCATCAAGACGATCGCCCATTCATCGGTATGCTCAAAGGCGGATAACCAATTTGCTGTAGCTTCCCACTTAGCTGAAGGGTTGCCTGTAGGAGTTTTCCTAAATTCTTTGCGAAGTTGCACTCGCTCTGATGGACTCATCATTTGGGTGACGCTGATGCTTTACTTTATTTTACTTGCAGGCGATCGCGTTTCTCTTCCCCAATTAAGTCAGTAGTCCCACATTCTCGTAGAGTTGGGCGATCGCATTATGAAAATTAACGCTAGCGAAGGATACATCATCACTTTCTCTATAGGCAAATGGCACCCAGAAGCCTTCAGCATTGCGTTGAAAACGCTCTACAGTCATCTGATATTGATTGACGAGGACATATTCTTCTAGAGTTTCTAGAGTTTTGTAATCAGCAAATTTATCTCCTCTGTCAAAGGCTTCTGTCTTGCGAGATAGCACTTCAATAATGAGGCGTGGATAGCGAATAAAATCTTCCGAGGATGTTCTGTCACGTTCATCACAAGTAACAGCAACGTCGGGATAATAAAACGTATTGGCTGCTTCAATTGTGACTTTCATATCGGTTGAGTAGACGATACAGCCAGTTCCTCGAAGATGGTTATTGAGTAGTGTTACCAAATTTCCTGTGAGAATGACATGAGCTTTACTCGCTCCTGCCATTGCATAAATGTGACCTTGAATGTATTCATGCTTAATCGTGCTATTTTGCTCAATCTCTAAGTACTCTTCTGGCGTAAAGTGAGGATAGCTTTTACTAATAGTCATTTGAATAAGCTCCTTGGGAGTTCTAGGCGATCGCTCGTTCTATTCATGGTGCGATGCCGACAGGCTAACCATAGATTATCTTCATCGTCAGTGCCACCTTTGGCTGTGGGAATAATGTGGTCAATCTCTAACATTCCCAGGACGTACTTCTGTTGACTGCGACAATAGCCACAGCGATCGCCTGCCTGTAACCGCACCCGTTCCCGGACTTCTTCTGATATTCGACTGGAACTCACGGCTCTAAGGGTTCTCGCAAACCACGCCGCACTGCCTCACGCAATGCCTGAGCTTTGCGTAACAGGCTTTCTTGATAAACCTGCATCAAGGCTAACAACTCAGAACGCTCTGCTTCGATCAGTGTCCCTGCCTGCTGCTTATCTAGCAGACTGCTCAGGCGCTGGTCTTGGTCAGATGCCAGTTGAAGCTCTGCCAAAGCCATTACTTGTTCATCGGATAAGGCTGATACGGGTTCAACGGCTTCGGAGTTTAGACCAACTGGAGAGAGTGAAAGCTCAATTGTATCGGCTAGGACATCAGCTACCTCTCGGCTGCTCAGTTGTGCCAGTCGCTCGGCTCGACGATAGACCTCATCTGGCAGGGTCAGAGTGACTTGGGTACTCATAGGATGTGCTGCTGTGGGGCTTTTCTGTATTTTGGCAGAGGGAGGCGATCTGCGCTTCGCTTTACTCGCTTCGCTATCGCAGGTATTGAGTCTCGGTAGCAGGAGTAGGTGCGATCACATTACTCAACAGGGTAATTTGGGTTTTACGCTGTAGAGTCAATTGCCGAATTGATGTAAATTGGAGTACTGGACGTGAAAATTGAAATTCCCCAATCCATAACTTTTTCGGAGTATGCAAAGCTACCCTACTATCCGGAAGATATCTTAGAGTACTTTGGGTACAAACTAGAAAAGAGAGCGATCGCACATGAGAAGGGTGAGATACCTCCAGGGACAACAGCACTTGCTGAACGCATTAAAGCTTATCTGCCCTACGTTTCTTTAATTAGTGAGATAGGAAAAAGAGAGTTCTTAATTGCTCCGGTGTTAATAGAGCTGGCATTAAGTACTCAAGTCCAAATCCGACCTGAATACCCCGTGAAAGTATCGGAGCAACTGCGAGGTTCTTTGGATTATTTGTTAACTCGCAATAAACAGTTTGTTGTTATTGAAGCCAAAGATGACAATTTGCAGAAAGGGTTTGTGCAACTTGCTGTGGAACTAATTGCCGTTGCTACAGCAGAAGACAAACAACTTCTGCGGGGTGCTGTGTCAATTGGAACCGTTTGGCAGTTTGCCGTACTCGATAGAGAGAACAGTGTCTTGACGCAAGACCTGAACTTATACCGAGTTCCCAATGATTTGGAAGAAGTAATGCAAATTTTGTCGGGAGGATTACAATAAGTTATTTAGAATTTTACCTGCGAAAGCGTTGCATTCCGAAGAGCGATCGCACATTATCTAAGCTGATTAGAAAAGTGCGATCGCTTCATGTTGGCAACCGTGTAGTAGCCTTAAGAGGCATTTTGAATTACTGCAATCGTTCAATTAAATGTTCGCTAACCCGTAGCGCGTTGGCAATAATCGTCAGCGTTGGAGTAACCCCAGCATTAGATGGAAAGAAACTACCGTCCACAACATAGAGATTATCTACATCATGGGTGCGGCAGTTGCGATCTAAAACCGAGGTGGTTGGATCATCCCCAAAGCGACAGGTGCCGCACTGATGGGCCATCACTTGCAAGGGCACTTCACTGCGAGGGTGAATCACACCACGCGGGAAGCCATCCAGGGTTTTTTCTACGGTTTTCAGCACGTCTGTCCAACGATAAATTAAGCGATCGTGGGCTTCTGTATTGTTGGGGGTGTAGTCGATATACACGTTGTCTTCCTGGATACGCACCCGATTATCAGGGTCGGGCAAATCTTCAGTTTGCACCCACCAACCAATTGAATGAGTTGCTAACTGCTGGAGTCCAAATCCTGGCATCAATTTTGCTAAACCTGAAAAGATAGGCGGAGATTCAGCAAAAATAATATCAGTTAGCAGTCCACCTGTATTCTGAATGTGTCCCATCGGGTAGGGAAAATCTTCATCTCCCCAGTAAAAATCATTGACGCAAATGGTCTTTTGAAACACACCTGAATTCGGCTTGGTCGTCAGTTGCACTACCGTGGTCATCAGGGTTTTCATTAAGTTGCGTCCGACCAGATCAGAACTATTAGCAAGTCCTTTGGGGTGTAAATCACTCGCCGATCGCAACAGTAACGCTGCTGAGTTTACAGCACCACAAGCAAGGACTACAATATCTGCTAAAAACAGATAAGATTGTCCTCTAATTTCCGCTTCTACACCTTTGACCGATCGACCGGAAGGATTGGTGCGTAAACGAGTGACTGTGGCAGAAGTCTTTAAGGTGACGTTGGGATACTTTATTGCTGGAGTAATGCCGCTAACTTCGGCATCATTGGTGGGATCATCTTTTTGGCGCGTCAGACCAAGTGGTAGCGGGGATGGATGCAAACCTTGCTTGGCGATCGCTTCTGAAATCTCCTGGATTTGCGGTTCGTGACTCACCGCCGGATAGGGATATCCTTCACTGCGCGGGGGTTCTGTCGGATCGACTGAGAGGGGGTTGGTAGCTGAATCTGAGGCTTGACCGTGAACTTTGTAGAGCTTTTCTGCTTGAGTGTAGTAAGGTTCAAAGTCCTGGTATTTAAGGCACCACTCCGGCGAAACCCCTTCTTGATGCTGCACCTTCTCAAAATCTCGTTCTCGCATCCGCAGCAACGCTGCACCATAGATTTTGGTATTGCCGCCCACTGAGTAATTCATTTGCGGCGAAAACGGGTCACCTGAGGTGTCGTACCACTGTTCAGGAGCATGATAACGCTCTCGTTGGAAGACTTCTACGTCACTAGGATTTTGTTTATCCAGTGGCATGAAATCACCCCGTTCTAGGATGAGAATTCGCTTTCCGGTTGAGGCAAGTTTATCAGCTAAGGTGCCTCCTCCTGCCCCCGTACCAACGATAATCACGTCATAGTTTTGGTCATCGATAATCATGGGATTTCCTATGGAGTTTGTATCACTGCCAGACGTAAATGAGAACAAACAAAATAATCCAGATCACATCGACAAAGTGCCAGAATAGCGACGTAGCAGCAACGCCAAACTCACCATTATCGTAGTTACCCGGAATAAACGATCGCACTAACATAATCAACTGCAACAGCACACCCGTGAATACATGCAATCCATGAAACCCGGTAAGTAAATAAAATGTGCCGCCAAATACTCCAGAAGTAAAGCCAAAAGAAAGATTGCTCCATTCCACAGCTTGACCATACAAAAAGTAGCTACCCATCGCCATAGTGGCTAACCAAAAAGCGCGGAACCCCCACAAGTTTTTATCGTGAAGAAATCGCTCGGCAATGTAAATCACAAAACTACTAGATACCAACACGATGGTGTTAATCGCAGGTTCTCTAACTTCTAACCCCGATACACCTGATGGCAGCCAGTCAACGCTGTTGAGTTTGTAGACAATGTAGCCTGTAAAAAAACTGAGGAAAATCACACTTTCCGACAATAGAAATACGATGAAGCCAAACATGCTATTTCCTGCTTCATCATGCGTATGTTCAGCTACCGCATGAGCCGAATGAGAATTGAGAGAATGATCGATATTAGCTGTGCTCATGGGCTAACTCCGGAGAATGTGGATCAGCAATCAACGGTTCGTGCTTGCCATAGCCATAGGGTTCAGCCACGACAACAGGAATTTCTTCAAAGTTCTCAACAGTTGGTGGTGAAGAAATTAACCACTCCAACCCAATTGCCCGCCAAGGATTATTCGGCGCTTTCTCTCCCTGCACCCAGGAACCCACCATATTTAGAATGAATGGCAGAGTAGACATCCCTAGTAGAAATGCCCCAAGGCTGGCAATTACATTCCAAAAGGCAAACTCTGGATCGTAAGATGCAACTCGACGCGGCATTCCTTGCAATCCCAATGGATGCATCGGGAAGAAATTTAAATTTGCACCAACAAAGGTTAGTAAAAAATGCAGCTTCCCTAACCCTTCGTTGTACATTCGTCCTGTCATCTTGGGAAACCAATGGTACAGTGCGGCATAGATGCCCATCACTGTTGCGCCATAGATAACATAGTGAAAGTGACCGACTACAAAATAGGTGTTGTTGACGTGAATATCAACAGGAACAGCGGCCAGCATAATTCCAGTAATGCCTGCAAACACAAACATGACTAAGCCACCTAAGCCAAACAACATAGCGGTAGTCAGTCGTAGTTTGCCGCCCCAAATAGTCGCTACCCAGGCAAAAACCTTGATGCCTGTGGGGACAGAAATCAGCATCGTGGAGAACATAAACAGCATCCGCAGCCATCCGGGGGTGCCGCTGGCAAACATGTGATGAACCCACACCACCGCACTCAAGCCCGTGATTACCAAAGATGAAATGGCAACTACTGGGTAACCAAATAACGGCTTACGCGCATAGACAGGGAAGATTTCGGAAAAAATGCCAAAAACAGGCAGAATAATTACGTAAACTGCTGGATGGGAATAGAACCAGAAGAAGTGCTGGAACAGAATTGGATCGCCACCCTTAGCTGGGTTAAAAAAGCTAGTGCCTACAGTTAAATCAAACAGCAGCATGGTTGCTCCTGCCGTTAGCGCAGGCAAGCCAAACAATTGAATGATTTGGGCACTGAGAACCGTCCAAACGAATATGGGCATTCGGAAAAAAGTCATTCCTGGTGCTCGCATCCGTATGATCGTCGTTACAATGTTGACGCCTCCGATAATGGACGATATCCCCGACAGTGCTACCGCTAGCAACCAGAGAAATTGACCGTTAATCAAATTTCCAGTAGGATTTTGAAGGCTCACGGGTGGATAAGACCACCAACCCGCCTGGGCTGGGCCGCCGGGAACTAAGAAGCTTGCCATCAGTACGACGCCGAAGACAGGCACCATCCAGAAAGCGATCGCATTTAACCGAGGAAACGCCATATCCCGCGCACCAATCATCAGCGGCACCAGATAGTTTGCCAAACCTGCTAATGATGGAAACGTCCACAAGAACAGCATGACTGTTCCGTGCAAGGTGAACATGGCGTTGTATACTGTGCGATCGACCAAATCTGCTTCTGGGGTAATCAGTTCACCCCGAATGATCATCGCAAAGATGCCACCTACCAGAAAGAAGAAAAAAGCAGTAACCAGGTACTGAATACCAATTACTTTATGATCGGTGCTGAAACTGAAGAAGCGCCTCCAGTTGTCAGGTGCACCCGGAATTGGTTGTTCGCTTTTAGCGGCGATTTCTTCAACCGAAATATTGGTCATATGGGCTTATCCTTTGAACTGGAGTAGTTCACGATAGGAGGTGCAGCAGGGACAATGGTTTTCCAACCTGAGATAATCGTGTTTTGCTCGGCTCGGTGATGTTCTTCAAATGCTGGGTTGTATGCTGGAGTACGAGGTTGAGCCGCTGCTTTAGCTAGCCATTGCTGATACGCCTCTGGCGACTCGACTACTACATCAGCTTGCATTGCGGCAAAGTAAGTACCGCTATATTGAGAGTCACGCAAACGATATTTACCTTCGCGAATCGGCGTGAATTCAAAGTCAATCGTGTGATTGGGGATAATATCTTGCTTGAGACGAAAAGCAGGGATATAGAAACCATGCAGCACATCTTCAGATTGCAGCGCTAGTTTCACCCGATGATTGCTCGGTAAATGCAGTTCTGTACTCGTGACATTTTGGTTAGGATAGCGGAATTCCCAGGCCCATTGGCGAGAATGAACTTCAATGTGTTCCATTGGTTTCACCAATTTACGGGCATCATTCATGGGTGCAGCCTCTGCTGTTGCCATGCCCAGATGGATATGTTCCATGGGACCGAGAATCGCCATTTGGTCGTATATCTGGTAGCTGTAGACTGCAATCCAGATCGCCAATACAAAAGGAATGGCTGTCCAAACGATTTCTAGAGTGACGTTACCTTCAATTGCTGGGCCATCGCTGAAGTCATACTTACCTGCCTGCTGGAACAACATGGAATAAGTTAAAACTCCCACCACACCCAGGAAGATGAAGGTTCCCAGCGTCACCAAGAAGCTGAATAAATCATCAATCAACAGCGATTCAGCCGAGGCTTGGGGTGGAAACCAGGAGTAAGCCTGTTGCCCCATCCACCAACTAATAGCGGCAAGAGCGATCGCTACAATAACAAGCGTTAAAATCGTGCGAGGTTTCATGTCAACTTAAGGAGAAATTATTTCAACAACAGATTGGGATTTTCACCCATCCGCAACAAGCGATCGGCGCTAATATGCACCCCAAAATCAGCCGCCAGTTGTGCCCCTAAGGTGCCGTGGAGAAACATCAGGGCAAAAATCCCCAATCCTGCTAACAAATAGCTCCACTGCACTTGTTGTGACAGGTGCTTGCGCCAGAAGAAGCGCTGAAATCCTCTCCATACAGTCATTCCTACAATCAGCGCCAAGAGGAGGACACCACCAACGCCATGCCACAGCATCGTTTCCATTGCCTGCAATCCCCAGGCACTCTTCATATCTGTGGGTGGCTGTGCCAGTAGAATTTCGTAGAAACCTGCCGCCACTGTAAAGAACGTGATTCCAGCAGAAGCGAGCATGTTGTACCAACCCACATCAAAAAAGTTGGAACGCACAGCGGGGATTGCCAGAAACTTGAAGACGGGCTTTTCTAGGGGGAAGAAAACCCCAGCAATGTCAAAAGCGATCGCCATAATGAATAAACCGAGTGTCAGATGCACCAGATTAGGATGAATTGGAATCGGGTAGGGTAACCCGTTAGTACCCAATTGTTTCCCGACTTGATCAATCAAAACTGAACTCATTACAATACTCCTTCCTTAATTGCTTCCACTACCTGAACGGTATGCAATCCATACACCCAAACCAGCAAATCTCCCAGATAGATTTGGAAAAACACCAGCCCCGTTAACAGCACCCCCATACTTAGAAAAGAGAAGGGCAACTCTTTCGGATTGCGGGAACGAATGACATAGCGCCATGCAGTAAACGCTGAAATAATTCCTGACAGCGACCAACCAATCAACGTATGTAAGTTCAAAGTTGGTTCTGCCGCTGCATATGGTTCTGCTAATCCAGCTTCAACTTGCCCAAAAATAATCGCAATAAAGACAGAAATAGTAGCAAAAAACAAATTCCACCAACTCACCTCATACAAACGAGAATTACGAGTGAAATAACCAATTCCATCACATAAAACGGAGAATAACACCATCGCAATTACAAAATGAACCACAATTGGATGCATGGTGTCTGGATAAGGCAAATTATGGTCGTTTAAAGGCG
>DALYIW010000060.1:11765-33608 GCA_031970155.1 Coleofasciculaceae cyanobacterium CTOTU46601
CCTCTGTAGGTTAAAATCTTAGGTTTCAGTCAAGCTGTGATTGCTGACTGCGGTAACTCCAGGTATCTCAAAAAATTCAATTACTCAATAAAATGCTAATACTCGTTATGGCTTTGCCATACGAGTGAATGCAAGCAACGAATCCGCGATCGGTCAAATTTAATGGAGTTAAGTGAATGAAAGCAACAAATCAGTGATTGGTCAAATTTAATGGAGTTAAAGATTTGATTGGAGAGCAAATACTTTGTACTCGAAACAGCTGCCACCGAGATTTAGTCGTAGCAATGGTAGTTACACGTCTAATTGCACCCTGCTTCAAACTGGCGACAGCACGCAGTTGAAATGTTTAACCCTGTATCAGTACCTTAGGGAAAATCTAAGGAATAGAATCTACCAACTAAACTTAAACTTGATAAAGCAATAGAGTAGTCATGAGAGCGGCATTACTAAATTTAGAAAAAGTTAGCTAGGAGACATTTTATTTCTAGTGCTATGTGCTACCTAACCTTTGAAAGGATGAAGGATGAGGGATGAGGGATGAAGGATGAAGATTGATGCACCTTGCTTGAGTAAAAATTAGTGCGACTATCCCTTTATTCAAGAACTCAATTTACTCTCCTATCCTTAATAGCCGCATGAAGCTGTAGGTCACAATGGTACACTTGCACTAACAAGCTCGTACTGACATAACAAATGTACATAAATGAACAAATCAGCCAGCTTTTTGGTTCTGATGTTCTTAGATATCTGGAAAACAAGAATCGGGGTGGAATCAGTGGAGAAAAAGGCAATACCTATGAAAACTTCTTTACTGTTTATCAACTAGCTCTATTTTCAAAAGAAGTAATTGAAGATAAACGAAAAATAAACTTTTATAGCCAAATTCTTGCATTTGTTGACGATTTAATCATCGTTTGTCAAGATGATATAACCTTTCAACACTATCAGTTAAAAAACCGTACAGATGTAACTTGGGGAAACGAACCCCAATCAATAACCGATGACTTCAGCAAGCAATATGCTTTGAACCAGTCAATATCGAGGGAATCAAAACTCCACCTAGTTGTCTCTAGTCAAGAACTTAGCATCAGACTCAATGAAAGTATACCTGCTGCGATTAAAGCATACAGCCAAGTTCTCCACTTTCCCTACGAGTCTAGTTTAGTGAAAGTTATTGCCCAACAGCCTGATTTCCGAGAAGCCATAAAATACCTGTGCGCCTTTGAGAATCCAGCTCCAGATAAGATTGAGTGTGTAGCAGCAGTGCTGCTAGGAGCCTGGGTATCCAGCGATAAGTCCGGTGTTTCTGTCAGGGAAATTCTCATGAAGGCTCAACAGTCAACACCATCCTTTATCCGTTCCTTCAACCAGGAATGGGAGCTAGACCCAGAAGTAGAAAGTATTTTGAGTAAGATAGAAGGTTTATCCTATAATCTGACCAAAGGTTTTCTGCACTGGAAGTACGGTGACGGATTAGACGAGGGAATACTGCCATATAGTATCGATAGCGAAAAATTTAGGCGTTTTCAAGCACTGCTCAAGAGAAATAATCCTACTTCTTTTGAGGAAATCGAAGCTTTTTTAATATGACCAGACTATACTCAGACCTTGCCAATAAGAATATTAAGGTTCTGCTCGATACCATAGCTGACAAGAGTAGTGAGCCAACCCTCTACCGGGAAACCATGACCAAAATTGGCATGAGCCTCGGTGATGCACTCCTAGCTGAAATCGATAACGACGAGAGCAGTGTATACCTTGCCTGTACGGTTGAAGATGCTGATTTTTTGGCGAGAGGAATACTGAACCGTCTGGAAAATCGGCTTCATACAGTTGCTTTCGCTTGCTTCTGGAATCAACGTTTTTCTCCTTTTGAAGTTGAAGACCTAAAAGTTGCTCCAATCATCAAAAAATATCAAGAACCTACTGAAAAAGATGTCAACTATTTAGTAATAGTAAAATCTATCATATCTGGAGCTTGTGTAGTTAGAACAAATCTCGTTGACCTCATTCAAAAAATAGAGCCTGAGAATATTTTTATCGTTGCTCCAGTAATGTATTACAATGCCGAAGAGAAACTGAAGAGTGAATTTGAAAAGGACATCTACGACAAATTTAAGTTTTTCTACTTTGCTAAAGATGACGAACGTACTTCTCTTGGGGAAGTGATTCCTGGAATCGGTGGGATGGTTTACGAACGACTTGGCTTTCAAGGTCAGGAAGAAAAAAATAGATATATTCCTGAAATTGTCAAATCTCGGCGTTCTAAGCTTATCAAGGTGTAAAGTATCTTTAATATAAAAAAATTCCCTGACGATGAGCCAGGGAATGAATCAGTAATGATAGTGGCGATTAGCTAGGAAATTCAGACAATCTACCTGTTAGCCAACCAACCAACATAAGTCTTCGGCAAAGTAAAAATCATCTGCCAGGTAAATTAGTTTGGAGCTGGTTCCACCTGGCGGACCGAAAACAATCACCTGCTTCCTACGACGTTGCAGTTTGCGAACTAAGGAAGCAAAACCCCCATCTCCAGACACAATGATGATGATATCTGAAGACCAGCTACTATAGAGTTCTGCAAGACAGTCAGACTTCAGTTTCCGATCTGCACTGTTTCTACCCTTTTCCCAGACATGAATCCGCTCAAAACCACAACGATCTAGAACATATTTAGACTTTGAGGTTTCTCGCGACCAATGGGAGTAGACCTTATTAGTAACTACATACCCTCTGGATTGAGCGAAATCTATCAAGCACTCGGCTTGATCTGGGACTCTGACATTCTCAAAATCCCAGTAAAGAGAAACTCTGTTGTTCATCGCTTTCTGCGTGTGTAAGGGTTACATCACGCATCTGGCGACACCGAGAAACTTCCTGATTATCAAACACCCTTTCGGGATGCTATTTAACGCGAGAAGCCTCTTAGCAGAGCTGAATGTGGGATCACATCCAGATTTAGTACACACTTCTCAGTGGCACCAAACGTGGGAGGACGCCACACATTTAATAAAACGGAAGGGCAATTGACATCCAGCAATAACTAAATAAGCCTCGTTGCAGCTGATACCGCAATTCCAGACTATTTTCTCTAGCCGGGAACTGCGATCCCCCGCCCAACTTGGCTAACTGACTCACTGCTGCGTCAAGCAACCTTCAGCCTCACTACCTGTGAGACATCAGCACACACTTTGCACAATTGCTTAATGTTTACTGAATACAGACAAAATCACACATCTAGCGCACATTTATTTAGTGTCGAAAGATGCATATCTTCCTTTATAGCTGCAAATTTCAATTAACGTCAAGCGATCGCTCATTCACCTCAGCGGTGCCTTTAAGTAAAATTACTGAGATCATTTGAAGCCTAGCGGATGTCTCTCAATCCCTCTAACCCTGACATGCTCTCCAAGTCAATTCCCTAAGTCCTATGCTTGTTGCCTAAGTAATGTAAACTGCTTTGCAGTAATGCTTCCTCTAATGAGCTTCAATTGTTATTCGTTGTTTGTTGTTGGTTATTTGTATTTTTTCCCAACAATCAACAACGCTGATTTTTTGTGAAACCCTGATTACCAGTTTGAGCGTTTGCCAAATTAGCATCTACTTAATAAGAAGATATTTTATGTTATTAGGTACTCGTCACTTCAGATTCTTACTTACAGCTTCCTCTTCAGGAAAAATTACCAAACCTCTACTGGGGCTATTATTTCTTTCCCTTTTACCAACACAGGTACTTGCCCAATCCATCACTCCCACCGCTGATGGTACAGGTACAATTGTCACTCCTGAAGGAAACCGCATCGATATCACAGGCGGTACATTGTCCAATGATGGCAAGAATCTATTTCACAGCTTTGCTCAGTTTGGTTTGAATTCTCAGCAAATTGCTAACTTTCTTTCTAATCCCAAAATCAACAATATTTTAGGGCGAATCACTGGCGGCGAAGCTTCAATTATTAATGGGCTAATTCAGGTAACAGGTGGAACAATTGGCAAGTCTAATCTTTATCTGATGAACCCTGCCGGAATCATCTTTGGTTCTAATGCTCAATTAAATGTTCCTGCCTCTTTCACGGCTACCACAGCAACAGGAATTGGTTTTGGGAATAACCTTTGGTTCCAGGCTACGGGTTCAAATGATTATGCTGCCTTAGAGGGAGTACCGAGTTATTTTGCCTTTAATACCAGCAATCCAGGAAGCATAATCAATGCAGGGAAATTGGCGGTAGAGTCAGGGCAAAATCTGGCATTAATTGGCGGTAATGCGATTAATACTGGGACATTGACGGCACCTGAGGGACATATCACCATTGCTGCTGTGCCTGGGTCAAGTTTAGTCCGTATTTCTCAACCTGGATATCTGCTGAGTTTGGAGATTGACCCTACCGCGACTGCTGCTTCTGGGGTTAATTCCCTATCTCTGGCACAGTTGCTGACTGGAGGGGGTGGGAATGAGGCGACGGGAGTCATAGTTGATAGTACAGGGCAGGTGGTGCTGACGAGTTCTGGAATGGTTGTTCCTGGTGAAGGGGGAACTGCTATAGCCTCTGGCACTCTGAATGTATCGGGTGAAAAAGGCGGTAGCGTTCATGTGCTGGGCAACAACGTGGGAGTCATCAACGCCACGATTGATGCTTCTGGCATGAATGGCGGTGGCACGGTGTTGATAGGGGGGGATTATCAAGGTCAAGGTACGCTGCCGAAGGCTCAGTTTACCATTGTCGATCGCAATTCCACAATAAATGCTGATGCGCTGACCAATGGTCATGGGGGAAAAGTTATTGTCTGGGCAGATGACACAACTCGCGTTTTTGGCAAGATTACAGCCCAAGGTGGCGCATTGGGGGGTAATGGAGGATTGGTGGAAACATCGGCCAAGATTGGATTAGATATTACAGGGGCTTCCGTTAAAACAGGTGCTATTGAGGGTTATCAATCGGGTACTTGGTTGCTTGACCCCACTGACATTACTATCTCAGCAACTCCTGCAACAACCACAGCTATAGGGAATCCAAATTTCACGACAGCTGGCACTAATTCTGTCATCTTGAATACAGACATTGAGAATGCATTGGTGAACTCGAATGTCACAATTACAACCACAGCTACTGGCACAGGCGGCAACGGTGATATTTTCCTGAATGCTTCCATCAATTCCTCAACCCCTAATCGTACCCTGACTCTGACCTCTCGTTATTTGACGCCTTCGGGGGGTTCAACGATTAGTTTGAATGGTGTTGGCAGCAATTTAGTTATCAACCTGAATCAAGTTAATCCCAACCCTACACCTCCTAGTGGCACGATTCAGAATGCAATTAATGCGATCGCCACTATTACCGGAACTACCAATCTCAATTTAGGAGCAGGAACTTACACAGGGCAAGTTGTGATCAATCAGTCCCTAAATTTGACAGGAGCGGGAACGAATAACACTATTATTGATGGTCAAGGGACTGACCGTCTCTTATTTGTAGGCTTCGGAACTACTCCCACCGTCAACATCTCTAACCTCACCCTTCAGAATGCCAGACACCAAGGCGGAAGTGGGACAGATACAGGTGGCGGTGCGGCAGGTATGGGGGCTGCTCTTTTTATCAATGGTGGTACGGTAACGGTTGACAATGTAACCTTTGCCAACAATCAGGTGATTGGTGGTGATGGGGGTGAATTTGGCGATCGCTTTGGCGGTGGCGGTGGCGGTTTCGGTGGCAATGGCGGTAGTGGCGGTGTTTCTAACGACCTGATCGGCGACGGCGGCGGTGGCGGTGGCGGCTTCAGTGACAATGGTAACAACAGCTTGCTCTTTGCAGGTGGCAGTGGCGGCAATCCTAATGGTGGTGGTGGTGGAATCAACGACCCCGGACGTGGCGGTAATGGCGGAAATGGCGGTGGGGGCGGCGGCGGTGCTGGCAGTGCCGTAGGCGGCGGTGGTGGTGACGCCGGTTTAGGCGGTGACTTTGGCGGCGGCGGTGGAGGCGGCAATGCTAGCGGGGCTAATGGCGGCGACGGCGGTAACGGTGGCTTTGGTGGCGGTGGCGGCGGACGTGGCGGTGGTGGAAATGCCAATGGCGGCAACGGTGGATTCGGTGGTGGCGGTGGCGGCGGACTGGGACTCGGTGGTTTTGGTGGCGGCAACGGCAGTAACCTCGGTGGTGGTGGTGCAGGTTTTGGCGGTGCCATCTTTGTCAGGTCTGGTTCCCTAATCCTGACGAACAGCACCCTAGTCGGCAATACAGCTACAGGCGGTAGTGGAGGTGGCACTGATGCTGGAAATGGTCAGGGTATGGGGGGTGCAATTTTTGTCAACCAAGGTGCTACTGCCACACTCATCAACAGCACTCTCAACGGTAACACTGGACAAGACAATGGCGGCGGCATCTATAACTACGGCGGCATACTAAACCTGACCAACGTGACGATCGCAAATAACACAGCAACTAATGGCAACGGTGGAGGAGTTGTCAACAACAGTGACCTTAGCGGTACAGTCAATGTCAGCAATACCATCATCGCTGCCAACACTAATGCAACATCCCCTGATGTTTCTGGTCTATTCAACAACCAGGGAAACAACCTAATTGAGAGAAACGATGGCAGTACAGGATTCATCATCAGCCCTCTAGTCGGTACAATTGCCAACCCAGTTAACTCCGGACTTGCCCCCTTAGGAGACTACGGAGGTTCTACTCAAACCCAAGCATTGCTTCCTGGCAGTCCCGCGATTGATGCAGGCGTTAGCGTTACTGGTGTGACGACTGACCAACGAGGCGTATCTCGTACTGGCATCGGAGATACTACACCTGATATAGGTGCTTATGAAGCGATTAAACTCATATTTAGCAGCCCTACCTATAGTGTTGATGTGAATTCGAGTGTGGCTGCGATCGCGATTCAGGTAGACCGCACCCCACCTCTTAATCCTGAGGGAAATATCAGTGTAAATTACAGTACTAGCGATCGCACTGCATTTTCTGGCACTGACTACACCGCCACGACAGGAACACTCACTTTCACTAATACGATAACGACGCAGACCATTAATATTCCAATCTCCACGACTGCCACCAATAACAGCACCGTAAATTTGAATCTCGCCCAGCCTACAAATGCTGTCTTAGGTAATCCTAATACTGCTGTCCTTACCCTCTTCAACTCACCATCACCCAGTCCTACACCAGTTCCCACACCATCACCCAGTCCTGCACCCAGTCCACAGCCATCACCAAGTCCTACACCCAGTCCACAGCCATCACCCAGCCCTGCACCAAGTCCGGCACCATCACCCAGCCCTGCACCGATTCAGAGTCAGCTGCCAACGTTGGTAGAAGACTTACTCCCTAAACAGGAAACCTCGCCCCAACCCCTCAAACTGCCAACTCAGCAGCCAGGAGAAATTGCGATCGCCTGTATTTTTCCTGATGACGAGGTTCTCTCCCCACTTCAAGATTTCCTACCTACAATTGCTGCCTATATGAATGCGAATGGGGGCACTTTTTCCATCAATGTCAGTGAATTATTAGCCAGTTGTGGCAAGGATTTAATCATCTTATCAGGGAATCAAAACTCACTCACAAAGAATATTCAAGAGTTAGTGAGAGAAAAGATTGGCTCTGAATATGTCCGCTTGCTCAATATCCGCTTTGAAACAGGACTCAAGCAGTTTACAGCAATTGTTGAGGTAGAAAAATCTCCTACTCCAGTGGTTATCAAACAATAGTGCTAGAGTTGTTTGTTGTTTGTATTTTTTGAACCTTCAACTATGCGGTCGTTGGATGATCTTTTCTAGAACCCGTCGCTTTGCTTTGGGGTCGATGCCGATCAAGCGAACATACTCACCACCATGCTCAACTAAAGATTCTGCTAAAGTCGCGATCGCTTCTGAAGCCTCATTTCCCTGGAACGAAGCACCAGTTTGCCAAGCATTATTCCGGACTCGTCGATCATTGCCGTACTCTATAGCAAGACGGTAACCTTGAGCCAAAAGCTCGCGGATTTGCTCCTGTGTTTCTAAATCTAAGGGCACACTCGGCACCTGATGGTTACGATTGCCGGAATCGTTGAACCCATTGGAACTGTTAGCGCTGATTGGCTGATTCACTGACTCATTAGAAACGGTTACCTTCTGGTTTTCCCGTTGAGAGGTAACTGGATGGGTAGCATTAGCTGACTCATTCGCAGGCAGACGCAAAGCTAAGGCTTGATTGTACTCTCGGACTAATCGCCTATCCTCTATCTGTTTCTGTTCACCAGTTAAAAGATTTCCAAACTCGATTAGGCGTGACAAGTTGAAATCAGGTGTTTTAAATTTTGGCGGGCCTTCAACACTATTCACCACACGAGAGGAAACTTTCTCAATCCCAGTTTCGTAGATGAACTGACGGATTTGTTCATCGTAAAAACGCGATCGCAATGCACTAAAGAAATCAACGGGTTGATTAAGGTATCTATCAACTAGCTGTTCAATCTCATTACGAGACAGTCCATCTTCAGAAAAAATACCGCCAACAATGCCTATTTTGTCTTCTCGGTTGGGTTCCCAGTAAAACTTCTCCATCCGACCATCCCGAATCAACGGCGCATACAATGTGGAGAAGTCATTCCCTGTAACAATAATTGGTACGCGATGTAGCGGCGTTGCGTCATAACTTCCAGGCAGTTGCACATCAGTGGGATTATCGGCAATGTTCATCAACGTGCCATTTACCAACTGGGTATTGACTGTATATTGAGTGCCCTGATCAAAGCGCCCTGCCCCTGCATCCAAGTCATTGATCATCAGTACAGCCATTTTGCCCCGCACTCTGATCAATTCAGCAGCTTCTCGATAACGCAGGCGGATTAAACGCGCTGGATCTCCAGCATCTGGGCTTTCTAGTTCGCCTGCCGACATATGAACGGCTTCTACACCCATGCGTTCAAATACTAACTCGCACTGAAAAGACTTGCCCTCTCCTTTGCGGCCATGAATGCCGAGGATGAGGGGAACTCGTACTCCAGGGAGATCTAGATAATTTTTGGTGATGTGAACGGCGAGTTTGTCCTGGAAACGGGGAGAAATGTAGTAGCTCATCGGTCTATTGTTCGCTCTTTGCGATCGCTTTGCAGCCTATTGTTAAGATTCTATAACAAAACTGAGAGCTTAACTCACCTTATAACTTGTATGTTGTGGAATTTTGGGTTGTTTGTTGTTTGTTGTTTGTTGTTTGTTGTTTTGCTTGCCCTGAGCTTGGTCGTTGGGTTGTTTGTTGTTTGTTGTTTGTTGTTTGTTGTTTGTTCAAAAATACAAATAACTAATTTAAGCATGGGATGATAGCCTAACGAATCACCCACGTAGGTGTTAAGAGGAAGGCATGAGTTTGACTATTATGTACCCCAGTGCCAACAATCTGACCTTTATTATTGATACTGCTTGCCGTTGTTAGTTCCCAGCCAGAGTTAGGCGCAAGTAAGCTATTAAGGTCGTACATCTGTTTGTTCTTCCATAAGAACGCGTGCGTGCTTATACCGACGTTACCACTACCATAGGACACACCAACGACCTGCCCAAGGTTATTGATTCCATAGGCTGTGCTGTAGTTTCTATCGGTGAGGGTGCCCAAGTCAATCATGTTGCCGCGTCGCCACAAGAAGGCATGAGTGTAATTACTGGTAGTAGTTGAATAACCAACAATCAGTCCATAATTGTTAATTTTATAAGCTGAACTGGTACTATTGGGCTTACCATCGAGGGTACCTAAGTCAATCATCCTATTTTGCTGCCATAAGAAAGCACGATAAACGTTATTGCTATTAGTGGCATAACCGACAACCTGACCAGCATTGTTAATACTATTGGCAGCACTGTATGTACCACCGAGGGTACCTAAGTCGGAAGTTTGTGCATTTTGCCACAAAATGGCATGGTAAAGTGGATAAGCACTTTCGGGAGATGAAGAACCGAGAGTAGAACCGACAACTTGTTGCTTGCTGTTTATACTAGCGGCCGTGTAATAAAGGCTGGAATTGCCGTTAGGGGCAGCCAAATTGGTAGCAGTGCCTTGGTTCCATAGAGCGGCACGCGGCTGCTCTCGGATAACCCCCATTGATACTGTTGCGTTGTTGTTGTAGGAACTGCCAACGACTACTCCGCTGTTGTTAATCCCAGTGGCGCTGCTGCTGGATCTACCGTTTGGAGTTGGTAACTGAGTCATATTGCCGTTCTGCCACAAGAAGGCATGGTCAGGATCGGCTGGATCGTATTTACTTTTTCGTTTACCAGGGTTTGAATAGCCAACAACTTGCCCTAAGTCGTTAATGTCAAAGGCGAAACTAATCAGGTCGCCTGGTAATGCGCCCAAGTCTGTAACCGCATAAGAGAAACTGACAGAGGCGTTAGTAGCTGAAATGAAAATGCCTAAGGCAACAACTAATGCGCCAGCTAACACGGCTGACATTTTTTTGAGGAACTAACTCTCCATTCCATTTGCCCATCCGAAATCTAGTTAGACCATCATTTATAGCTTTTTCTTTTAACTGATCGCCACAAAATTTCAGTGTAATGAGCAAGATGCTCACACTACAAATTTACACGCAATGAGATGCACCTAATCCTATTGGTTACGTAATAGTATTCAATTTTTCAGATTACAGAGTCGCCACAAGCAGGCATGAGAATAATTATTACTACTGATAAGCTGCTACGCAGCTAAATTTAATAAACAGTGTTACCTTTATTTTTGATTTGGCGTTCCCATTTAATAATCTATGCTTTACCCATAAGTAGTAAAACAGGAGTTACGCATGGACACCACATATAGTAGGGGTAAACCGCCGTTCCCCCCTACAAATGGCAGTTCGTAATGAGAAATTTGCGTAAGTCCTGTAAAAGAGAGAGTTTTGAGTGAATCGGAACGCAGAAGCTTCTAAGTTATCGCTTGAATTTACCTCCAGTTCAGCCATGTCAAGCTAGGTAAAAAGGAAAAGGCAAAGATTATTGATTAGTCCTTGAACCTTTTTCTTGTGCCCTTTTTCAATCACTAAATTGTGTTCAGATTCTCAGTTGCACTCATATCGTTCTAGCAGGCATGAGCAGATGCTGCGTGTGCAGTTAACTGAACATTGTCAAAATCAACTTCTGTACCAGGACCTTCGTTGAGGTTGATCAGTCGGATTCCCAGGTTTTGACCCAGATAAGAACTGTCAGAACCCGTTGTGAAGCTTAGGGTTGAGGTTCCAAAGGCTCCATCTGCGATGCACAAGGAATTATGGTCTGTTGCAATGACCTGACCGCCTGCAAGCAATTGCACCTCATAGCCGGGGAAGCCATCAAAGTCATTGAATACGTTATACACTTGGCTGAAGTAGGCTGCTGGGTTTCCGACATCAACGCTCAAGGTATAGGTTGTGTTGGCAGCTAACAGTGTATCGAGGGTTTGAGAAATACCAAATACGCCCTCACCGATGCTATAAGGCCCACCCTCGTAAGTTGGGACGTAGCTAAAGGCAACATTATCACCTTCAGGTATGCCATTGGGATAGACAAGCGGTGTTGGATAATTGTCAACACCAACACCCACACCGTCTCCTGTAATTGGATCGCCTTGTGGGAACTTGGCAAGCAAACCATTCGGGTCATAAGTACTCCATCCCAGAGCAGGGTTGGATAAGCGAGAAAGACCGGTATATGTATCCTCTTCCAGGATAGGAAGTTCAAAGCCTGCATGGTCGATGAAAACCTGAGAACCGTCCTGAACCTGTTCGGCACGCAAGCCAAGCGCATCAAAGTCTACCTGAATGCCTTCTCCACTCAGGAGGTTAACCAAGCGGATGCCCAGGTTCTGACCCAGCAGTGAATTATCAGCCCCAACGGTGAAGTTGACAGTAGAAGTGGCAAAACTGCCGTCAGCAATTTGCAGGGTGTTGTTGTCTGCTGCCACAACCGTGTCACCTGCCAGCAGTTCCACGCGATAACCGGGGAAGCCCGTCAAGTCTATCCCACTTGAGGGATCTGCCCCCTGAGGATTGCCCACATCGACCAGCAGAGTGTACTTAGTATTGGCCGTTAAAACGCTATTGAGAGTTTGAGAGATACCTGCTACTCCACTGCCTGGTTGTTCTGTCAGGAATACGAATGCAGCGCTTTCCCCTGAGTAGACTTCATTGGCATAGCCATAGTCGCTGTCTGCCGGTGGATTTGTTACACCCACACTAGAGCTTTCACTGGTGGGATTGGCGGGAATTAATCCATTCGGGTTGTACAACTGCCAGCCTGTTGGCGTTTCGATGGTGTAGTCTCCGTCCACTAGCACGGGTTCTTCAAAGTCGTTATTGACGATGGTGCTGCTCAGTGAAGTAGTATTGCCTGCGGGCTGACTCACCACCTGAACGTTATCGAAATCTACTTCATAGCCCGGATTTTGATTCTCGTTAATCAGGCGAATTTGCAGGTTCTCGCCGATGGGGTCGCCGGGAAGAGTAGTGTAGGAGAATGCTACAGCACTAAATTTCCCCTCCGGAACGGCTACTGGGTTGAGGGTGTAGTCTAGAAGCGTATCCCCTGCCCATAGTTCTAAGCGATATCCAGGGAAGCCAGAGTAGTCATAACCTGTTGTTGGGTCGATACCAGTGGCATTGCCAACATTCACGAGTAATGTGTACTGGGTGTTCGCTGCTAGGGTTGTGTCTAGGGTCTGGGTTAACCCAAACGCACCACTACCAGGTGTATCGGTAGCGAAGGTATAACCCACATTTTCACCTTCAGGGACTCCGCTAGGATACTGTGCCGTTGTAGGATTCCAGGCTCCCGCATCCGTGAAATCTATTCCGCCTGGAGTTTGAGGAATGCCTGTGACTAAATCGTTAGGGTCGTAAAGCTCCCAACCTGAGAGGGGTTCACCCTGCGAATATCCGGCAGTAAATTCGCCGTCTTCTAACGTAGGAGTTTCCAAGCCGGAGTTTTCAACTGAATAAGTAGTAAATCTTGCCATGACTATACATCTTTTTGAGTGAGTGAGATTAGCTGCTTTCAATCAGAAAGCAGTTTTAATTTAGGTGAATACAAGTGAATCAATTGGGATTTCAGCTGCAATTAGGCATGAAAAAACTGTTAGCAATTAGTTGATTAAATCGCTGACATCATTACACTTCAAATGCCTATTGGCTGAAATGTTTATTTAGTGCTGACACACAATTGACTTTCTTTTTCCTCGTTTCCTCGAAAACTATAGCAGGACAAAAAATGTTTTTGATAAAGTTATTATCAAGAAATTGTCAATTGACAGGTTATTTTTTGTAATATATTTTCCTGCCTTTCCTACTTATTAAAGTAACTTAATATTGGAAACCTACTTTTTTGGTAATTATTTTTAGTATTTGAACTATTTTTTCTACTTGTCCTTGTTTTAGAATAAGTCAATTGTGTAAAAATCCTGCTTTTCCTACCTTAAGTGCCTAAATCCTACTTTTCCTACTTTTGGGAATATATAAAGACTATGAAAATCCTACTTTTTTAGGTTGATTAGAGACAGGAAGGCAACAAACGGCTCCTAAAAACGTTAAAAGAGCATGAAAATCCTTAGGTGAGAATTAAATGGGAACGCAAAATCAAAAATAAAGGTAACGCTGTTTATTAAATTTAGCTGTGTAGCAGCTAAAGAACTGATGCACAGCTGTACTGAGGGAACCATCTTCCTCCATTTCAGGAGTTTAACTAATGCAAACTGTTACGCCTCAAACTACTACGCGCACTGAAACTGATAGTATGGGAGCCATTGAGGTGCCGGCCGATCGCTATTGGGGCGCACAAACTCAGCGATCGCTTTTTTACTTTTCCATCGGTAACGACACAATGCCCAGAGAAATGATTCGGGCACTCGGCATCCTGAAAAAAGCGGCAGCTACAGTCAATCGAGATGTGGGAAACCTGCCAGAGGACAAGGCTAACTTGATTATCCAGGCAGCTGATGAGGTAATCTCCGGTAAACTGGACGATCACTTTCCATTACGTGTCTGGCAAACGGGCAGTGGTACTCAAACCAACATGAACACCAATGAAGTTATCGCCAATCGTGCCATTGAACTAGCAGGAGGTGTCTTGGGTAGTAAAAACCCAATCCATCCCAATGACCACGTTAATATGTCTCAGTCTTCCAATGACACGTTCCCTACGGCAATGCACATTGCTGCTGTAGAAGAAATCAACCATCGACTGATTCCAATGGTGACAAAACTGCGGGATGCGTTGGCAGCTAAAACACAGGAATTTGAGAACATTATCAAGATTGGCCGCACCCACCTTATGGATGCGGTGCCTTTGACTTTGGGACAAGAGTTTTCCGCCTATGTCTCCCAGTTGGATAAAGACTTGACGCGAATTCAAGAAAGTTTGCCAGAGTTGTATGAGTTGGCGCTTGGAGGGACTGCTGTAGGTACAGGACTTAATACTCATCCAGAGTTTGCTGTGCGGGGGGCGCGTCAGATTGCACAATTGACTGGATTACCGTTTGTGAGTGCTCCAAATAAGTTTGCGGCATTGGCTGCTCATGATGCGATCGTTCAAGCTAGTGGTGCCCTCAAAACCCTGGCTTGCTCGTTGATGAAAATCGCGAATGATATGCGCTGGTTGGGTTCTGGCCCTCGCTGTGGTTTGGCAGAACTGATTTTACCAGCCAATGAACCGGGTTCGTCAATTATGCCAGGTAAGGTCAACCCGACTCAGTGCGAAGCGATGACAATGGTGTGTGTGCAGGTGATTGGTAATGATACTGCGATCGCGGTTGCTGGATCTCAGGGTCACTTTGAGCTAAATGTCTTCAAACCCGTGATGATTCACAACTTGCTGCATTCAATCCGATTGTTGTCTGGTGCTTGTTGTGCGTTTACTGAACATTTGGTGGTTGGCATCCAGCCCAATCGCGAACAGATTGAGCATTTTCTGACTAATTCCCTGATGCTGGTGACGGCGCTTAACCCTCACATTGGCTATGACCACGCTGCTAAAGTGGCTAAGAAGGCTTACACTGAGCGCAAGACGCTGCGACAAGCTTGTGTTGAATTAGGCTTCCTTACGGGGGAAGAGTTTGACCAACTAGTTCGACCTGAGCAAATGATTGGACCTAATGTATGATCGGAGATTGACTCTCAAGAAACACGAAGGGTAAATTTTTATTCCTTGTACCCTGAGCTTGCCGAAGGGTCATCCCCACCGCGAGACATTGCGGGTACTAGCCTTCGGCTCGATATAAACCGCTTGTCTTGAAGGTGGGGACTTCCGCGTAAACGTTAAGCGTTTGGCAGTTGCTGAGGCGGTGTAGACTCAAGTTGTCCTTGCGAAGTTCTTCTTACCCAAGGACTAAACCGATTAGGATGAACACATTCAGCACCATCTAGTTGGTCTTTAAGGTTACTGGCGAAGAGCTCAAACATCTCAACCAGAGCTTGGCGATCAGTTAGGCAACCTTGAAGGACCATAAGTTGTTCGAGAGTCCAATTATAAAGTTGAGTATCTCCCTGTTCAATACGTATATATAACTGACTCTCAAACTGTCCTAAACGGGCGTAGAAGTTCTCCACCTCAGCTTTGATTGACTGCATATCAATGTAGAACTGCTGTTTCTTGATATCTGCTAAAATTGTTGTTTTGAGATTCTCCGTAAAGTTTTGGTTAATCTCATTCTTAACGAGCGTAGATACTTCATTGCGGAAGTTGACAATTTTATTGTCTAAGTTGACATTGATGCGATTATCTATGTCGTTGACGACATTATTAACCACCATCTGAACATTGTTAGTGGTAGATTGATTAACGACAGACTTGATGCGTTGATCGAAATCAGCTTCAATCTGTCTGATCACCAAATTCTTAATGTTTTGGTTTTGATTAGCGATTTTGAGGTTAACTACCGCATCAATCCGCTTATCAATGTTGCTTTGAATCTGCTGAACCACTTGAGTGGTAATGTCTTGGGCTTGATTAGAAATTTTGATGGTAACTGCATTGTCAATCCGTTCCTCAATGTAGTTTTGCATTTGCTGAATCACGAGATTCTTGACATCCTGCGTGTGATCGGAAATTTTCAGGGTGACGACATTATCAATACGCTGATCGATGTCAAATTGCATCTGCTGAGTTACTTGATTGCTGATCTGTTGAGATTGATTAGCAATTTTTACATTAACCACATTTTCAATGCGCTGGTCAATGTCATCTGTCATGTTGTTAATGATTTGAGTGTTAATTTCTTGAGAGAAATTAGCAATTTTGACATTGACAACGTTTTCTATCCGTTGCTCCAGTTCTGTTTGCATTTGCTGAACGACTGAAGTCTTAATCTCTTGAGCTTGATTAGTGAGCTTCAGATTAACGACAGACTCAACACGCTGATTGAGTTCTGTTTGAATCTGTTGAATCACTAAGTTTTTAACTTCTTGGGTTTGTTCAGAAATTACCAGATTAACCTGGTCACTAACTATTCTTGGAACTCGGCTAATAAACAAGTCATTAAGATTTTGGTTAAAGTAACCAGACCAACTTTGGAAGCTCTGGTTAAAGTTTACCTCTGTTTGTTGTATGAGAGTCTTCATCATGAACTCAAGCCGTGCTACCTGCATGGCAAGTTGTTTAGCTTGACTTTGATAACCTCTGAGTATCGATTTTTCCAAGTTCTCCCAGTAGACTTGTTTATTCTCGTCTCTCCCACCCGTTGGGATTACTGGATCTGTGATATTATTCAATATCTCTTGCCACCGTCGCTCCATCTCCTGTTCATTAAAACTGAAGCTTCCTCCTCCAGTGCTACTTCCACTACCAGGGGGTACGATAGGACCGTCAAAGATTTCTGGGAATCTTTGACCAGGGGGTACGACGGTGGGACCTACGACGCTGGGACCGCCGATTATTTCCGGCTCATTTTCCTGGTCTTCATACTTTTTATTAACTTCTTCTTTGGTAACTGTGTTAATTTCTAGAACAACTTGTCCTGTATTGTCTTCTTTGTATGTATCAAAGAAAAATCCTAAAATCGTGGTCTTTTCTTTGACTTCTAAAATGAATTCGTCTTGTAAACCGTTGAGTGAACACCAAGTTTCTTCAACTTCAAGACCAGTAACATTAGAAATAAATTTTCCATCTTTAATCCATAGCAAAGCCCAAGGTTCTAATTGAAATTTTTGCTCGGAAGACCAATAAGTAGCATTGCTCTCACGAATCTTGATCTTGTAGTTACCCGGTTCCAATTCAACAAAATTTGAACTTGGTTGCTTCAGATTAGATATCACTTGTTCATCAAGAACATAACAGTTTTTCTTGCTATTAACTGTTATGGTTTGAGGCTTAAAAAATGGTTTCTTACTGCTAACTAAAAGGTTAACTTCTCCATTATTATCACTATTGTTAACATCAAAAAACAAAGCACAAACAACAGCTTTGCCTTTGACTTCCAACTGTAATTTCTTGTTATATCCGTTTAAAGTTGTCCAAGTTGCACCTGTTTCATGGCCTGTGTTTTTGTTGATAAATGTACTACCATCAACCCCATATATCCAAAGGACAACCAAAGGTTCACCTTCAGTTTTGCTCTGAGCATAACTATATCGACCACTGCTAATTTTTATATCAAAAGTCCCTTTCTCCAAAGTCAAAGAACTAGCAACATTTTGTTGCAAGTGGTTCATTTCATTAGATTCAATAACGTAGCAACTGTTTTTGGTGTCAATGGTTAAAGTTTTCATTTTCTCACCTGAAGAGTTTGACCGCTTTGAGATGTTTTAGCTTGGACTACCAATTATTGAGCAGGACATGATAGTAGAGAGGCTTTCTGGCAGGGGCGTTTGGAGAGTTGTATTTGTCTCCCCGAACATGAGCGATCGCCTTTGCACAAGAAGTGTCGTTTCCCCTTCTCCCTACCCCTTGCTGTCCCAGCTTTGGCTGATAACCTTAGTAGAAGGCACCGAATTTATCTGAGACATTGGATAATATATCCTACATTTTCTTGAAAATATATCCCCAGGCTGAAGGGGCGACGAAATAAGCTGAAAAGCTAGATGAACAAAGAGTTTAATCAAAAATACGAAAAATGAACATTGCAATCGTTGGGTGTGGTTATGTGGGGAAAGCGATCGCTCGTTACTGGCGTCAAGAATTAGGTGTTGTTGTCACGGCTACTACCACTACTCAGGATCGTGTCGCTGAACTTTCTGCGATCGCTCAACGAGTTGTAGTGGTCAAAGGAAATGACCCAGAGGGTTTACAATCAGTCTTGCAAAATCAACAGACTGTACTTCTAAGTGTTGGTGCTACTAGCGCCCACGGATATGAAGAAGCCTATCTGCAAACTGCCCAAACTCTAGTTTCAGTCCTGAAACAAGCACCAACAGTACGACAGCTGATTTACACAGGAAGTTATTCTGTTTACGGCGATCAAGGCGGGGCGTGGGTTGATGAATCATCACCCGTTGCACCTGCAACTCCTAATGGTCAGATTCTCGCTCAAACTGAGCAAGTATTATTGTCAGCATCCAGTCAGAACCTTAACGTTTGTATCCTCCGACTAGGCGGAATTTATGGCCCTGGGCGGGAATTGGTGAGGATATTTGGTCGAGTAGCTGGCACAACTCGCCCCGGTGATGGTTCCGATGTAACTAATTGGGTTCACCTTGATGATATTGTTGGTGCGATCGAGTTTGCTCGTCAGCACCGACTACAAGGCATTTACAACCTGGTCAATGATGCTTATTTAACTAGTTTTGAATTGCTCGATCAGGTGTTTGAACAACACGATTTACCGAAAGTTATCTGGGATGATTCTAGTAAGAGCGCTCGACCTTACAATGCGCGGGTGTCCAATCAAAAAGTTAAAGATGCTGGCTACCAGTTTATTTATCCACAGATAACGGTGTAGTAGATGAATCTTGTTGTTCAGGATAGACCTAGCTTGGAAATAGGGAGTCGGGAGTCGGGAGTAGAAAATTTTTATCCAATGTTCGTGTGTGCAGCGCGTGGACGGCTGTCTTGAAAATAGGGAGTCGGGAGTCGGGAGTCGGGAGTTGGGGAAGAAATATTTTCATTTCGAGAGTGGTAAGCGTCATACCGAGTTTCGTTGCTCCTACGGAGCTGCTTGCTCGCTACGCTGCGCCCGCCTGCGGAAGAGCGCTAACACACGTAGTACTTACTCTCCCCTTGTCCTCCCTGTCTCCCTTGTCCTCAAAAGTCCCCTATCCCTCTTCGGGTGGGATTGTTCAGCTAATCAACTCTCAACTAAGTTGGCTTCTATTGCTGGCTGTTCGCCGTTAGGCAACTCTAGGCAATAACCCGCACCATAAACCGTCTTGATATATCGAGGATGGCGTGGATCAGGTTCTAGCTTTGTTCTCAGGTGGCGGATATGTACTCGGATAGTTTCGATGTCATCATCTGGATCGTATCCCCAGACTTCCTTAAGGATTTCGCTAGGAGAGACTGTTTGACCGTGACGCTGGAGTAAGCAGTGCAGTAGCTCAAACTCCAGATGTGTCAGTTTCACCGTCTGATCGAACCAAATTGCCTCAAACCTCTCTGGAACAAGGGTCAAAGGACCATAATTCAAGATTTCCGCATGTTTCGCGGCGTGAGGTATGCGATCTGTGCGTCGCAACAAGGCTCGCACTCGCGCTAGCATTTCTTCGAGTTCAAATGGTTTGGTCAAGTAGTCGTCGGCACCAGCATTAAAGCCTTCCACCTTATCTTGAGTTTGACCTAGGGCTGTCAACATCAGTACGGGGATATCGGCAGTGCGCTCATCCCGACGCAGGCGCTGGCAGACTGTAAAACCATCCACTTTGGGCAGCATCAAGTCAAGCATGATCAAGTCTGGCTGGAGTTGTAGGGCTAGGGCCTGACCCTTGATGCCATCTACTGCTTGATTAACTTCGTAACCAGCCATCTCCAGATTGATGGAGACTAATTCTGAAATTGCAGGGTCGTCGTCGATGACGAGTATCCGGGGCATCACTAATAAACTTTAGCTAAGGGTGTTTGTTAAGGTTCAATAAGAACTGTTATCAAGAAAACTAAGAGACTTTACCGATTATAATTGCTGATCCTAAAATATTTCTGAAGAAAATGGGGGTGTACTGAACTTTCTACATAACTAAGTAACATTAGTTATCCAGTGTATTAAGTAACGTAAGTCACAGTTAGGGGAAGTTGACGGCTGAGTGTTGACGGTTGACGGTTGACTGTTAACAGCCATAATCAGTCGCTTAATCTCCTAGGAGAAGATTCTAAGCGATTTTTAGAGGTTTGGTTATCAGACTTTCTTTCTGGGTTATCTTCCGGTTTGTCTTCTGGCTTCTTTTGTGCTAGCTCCTGACTCTGTGCTTTGTTTCGGGCATCTATTGCTTCTCGGTAGTCTTGCTTGTATTTAATCGCTTTGTCATAAGATTCAATGGCGTCTCGATATCGCTTCAAGTTGACTAAGGCATTGCCGCGACTATACCAAGCTTCGTAGTAGTCAGGTTTGTTTTCAACGGCTCTGTTGTAGGATGCGATCGCCTCTTGATAACGTTTCAAGTTATAGAGTGCATTCCCGTGGTTGTACCAGGCTTGGTAAGAGTTTCGCCGTAATCTAGTTGCCTTGTAGTAAGAGGTAACCGCCTCTTCATATCGCTGCATTTGATGCAATGTCCAGCCACGACTATACCAAGCATCGTAGGCGTCAGGATTTAACTTGACAGCTCGGTCAAAAGATGCATAAGCTTCCTTGAAGTCGCGTAAGTTACTGAGAGCATTGCCTCGGCTAAACCAGGCTTGGTAGGAATTGGGCTGAAATTGAACGGCTTTGTCATAAGATTCGGCTGCTTCTTTGTACTTTTGCAAGTTACTGAGGGCGTTGCCTCGCTGATACCAGACTTCAGGGAAATCTGGCTTGTGTACAACTGCTTTATCATAAGATTCCACGGCTTCTTGGTAGCGACGTAAGTTATGCAGTGCCATGCCGCGCTTGTACCAAGCTGGGGAGTAGTCGGGTTGGAGTTTAACGGCTTTGTCAAAAGATGCGATCGCGTCAGAATATTGCTGTAACTTCATCTGCACATGGCCTCGATTAGTCCAAGCGTCCAGATAATTCGACTGGATTTTCAGTGCCGCATCAAAAGAATTAATCGCTTCTTCGTACCGTTGCAGATGATCTAATGCCTTACCTCGACTTGTCCAGGCTTCCAAATAAATCGGATTGAGTTGAATGGCTTTATCGTAAGCGTTCAAAGCATCTTCATAGCGCTTCAACTCCAACAAAGCATTACCTTGACCATTCCAAGCTTGGGCGTATTCTGGTTTTAGTTCAACGGCTCGATTGTAAGCCTCAAGTGCATCTTGAAACCGCTTCAACTCCAAAAGAGTGCCACCTCGACTATACAAATCAGTGGCATTGTTAGACTTAACCACATTGACCGTGGCATAAGCTGCCGCCCCTAAAAATCCGATGACGCCGATTGAGATTAAAGCCTTGTACAGTAATCCTTTGGATAGTTTGGGTTTCGCGGTCAAGGGTTTGGGAGATGAAACTGGGGGTAAGATGACTGTGGCGCTGGAGGCTTCTGTCAAACCTTTCACAGCTTGTAACGCTACAGTTGCCGACTGGTAGCGCTGCCGGAAGTCGTAGCAAACCATCTTGTTGAGTACTTGTACCAACTCAGGACTAACTGATACTTTGTCGTGCCAGTTAATTTCATCCGTGTCTGGATTTATTGGCAGTTGGTCAGGATTTATGCCAGTGAGGGCTTGGATTCCCAGCATTCCTACGGCGTAGATATCACTGCTTAATCTAGGATTGCCGTTAGCTTGTTCGCTAGGTCGATAGCCGGGAGTGCCGATCGCAATGGTAAAGTTGG
>DALYIW010000061.1:0-14970 GCA_031970155.1 Coleofasciculaceae cyanobacterium CTOTU46601
ATGGGGTAGAAAGCTTGTTTGAGAAAGCCTTCAGCTTACTCGTCACCCCTTCAGGTAATTTTTATCTATAGACCGACTGGGGTTGGCAAAACCACGCTACGACTTCTGATTGAAAAGTGGCTGATTGAGTCGTCATTAATCAAATTTATGGAGGGGATGTAGCTGCCTTTGCTCGCTTTGTTGGGATGCAAAAGGCAACATTAGCTTCCTGGTGCAAGGGAAAAGCAATCCCTCAACTTGATAAGCTCTTACAATTGATATACCATCTGGAAATTTCCTTATCAGACAAGAAATCCAGACTGTTGCTTTAAAGCTTCATTCTGAAGGGCAAAAACCTACCCAGCGTCGGGTTACTGAACTTCTCACCAAGCCAGGAATCATGCTGAATCAATATGCCCAGGAGACTCTACGCGAAGTCCAACGTTTTCTTGGCTATGATTCATGAAGACAGCCTGCTGGAGGCAGCTCAGGTAAAACTCACCTGTGTTTGGAAGCATAAAGAAGCCGCATCAAACTGGAAGCATAAGCTTGCCATAGCGGCAAAGTTATCGTTCCACTGACAGTAATGGTTTGAGCGAATTTGGCACTTCATGACAGCTTTGCTATATTTGCGCGGGATAGTCAATTGCATCACAAAGGGATTCACTAACGATGCCAAAACGCCTCAAGGAGAGGCTTGAGTGAATCTGACTTTTTCGACGCCTTCGATCATCTGCAAGGCAAAATCTGCGGAGGTAAATGATGTCTCACTTAATTTGTCTCTAATCGCTATAGCTAAATTTTCTATATCGACTGTTCCGTTGTTTTTGTCTTTCCAAAGACAAAGAATAGGGTCAATTTTTTGATTACTTTCATGTCCCTCATGTCCTTCGCTATCTCTCGGCTTTTTATAAAAGTCTGTGTGTTCGCCATCAAGTCTATCCAGCCCGAAATGGAGAGTTTCTGGTTTTTGGTGGATGTCTACGGTGTTGATTTCTCCGGCGAAGAAGCAGAGCAAGACATTAGGGGACAGGCGCTCCATTCGCAGGAGTTTTAATTTCTTGTCTTCGGGAATTGGGGCATCGTTAGACAGGAGATCGTGGGAGGCATCTACGAGTAGACCAGGCCAGCCTGAAACGACATCCGATCGCATTAGGAAGCCAGTGATAGTGTCGTGAGGATTGGTGGCGGGCTTGGAGGGAAGGTTTGAGTTTGCCGGGTTTTGAGCGACCAGATTTTGATCGCGTTGGTGGTCGGAGGTAGTGACTCTGCCGATGCTGAAGGTTCCGTCGAGGAGGCAGTCGATCCAGAAAGAATCTACCCAGAAGAAGCGGATGGATTCTGGGGGTAGCATTCGTTCGTCGGGGACGAGGTAGTTAAAGGGGACACCTTTTAAGAGGCTGAGGTCTTTGAACCAGTCCGTGATAGCTTGGGGGATTTCTAAGGATTTGGAGGAGGGTTCTGGGGTGAGGGGATGAACAAGTTTTTGCTCGGCTTGCTTGAGTTGTTGGACGTGGGTGCGTTTCCAGTTGTAGAGGTTGACGGAGAAGTCTTTGCTTTGTAGAGCGAGTAAGCGTCCCAGTTCCCAAGCAGCGGCGTAGGAGATGTCGAAGATGCCGTTGCTGGGGTTGTAGCGGAGGAGGGCATCGGCGGCACGGCTAGGAAGAAGGTTGGGGTTGTCGGGAGTGGGGTTTTCGCCGGGGAGGAGGGGGCTGTGATACCAGGAAACGGTTTTGCCGCCCTGGCGGAGGTGGTGGGGGAGTGGAACGTAGCCCATTGCCAGGTATTGTTTGGCCTGGGCGTCTTTTACTGGTGGGAGTCTTAAGGTGCTGGGTTCTCGATTGAGATGGATCAGTAGCCCTTTGAAAGTTTGTCTGGTATAGACGGAAGATGGCAAAATCAATGCCCGATATTGATTGGTTGTTTCCTTACCAAGCTTCTCTTCTATAGCTTGTAAAAAAGGAAGGGTTCCTTTGAACTCCTGGTCTTGAAGGCTAGTTAAGGCTGTCAAAATATCTGATGGAATTTCAGATCTTAGTTTTTCGAGACAGGCTGCGGTAATTCTGTAGGTTTCTTCACAGGCAAAGCGCCAGTTTTTCAGGCTAATCAGACGAATTGGATTGTTTGCTGCTTCTCCCTTCTGAAAACTGACTTTTTCTAAGGAGACTAAGTGTGCAGTGCTGATACCGCCCTTTTGAGGAAGGCGATTGCTGATGATAGCTGCGAGTTCTGTTTGATTGAGAGAAAGATCCAGAATGGATCTTTCATACCTTTCTGTGTTTACTTCACCAATAGTGGTTTTCAGTTGTTCCAGGAAGAGTTCATTAGTGTCGAAGTCTTGTTCTTGTAGAGATTTGAGTTGTTGAACGATTTGATTAAAGTGAGTTTCCAGACTTTTCAGAACCTGATCGGTAATCTGGTAGGATACTACGGTTTCTGTGCTATGTTGAGCGTATTCTAGAATTGCCGAACTATAGGTGTCTGCATCCTGTTTTCCCAATTTAAGTTGCAGATTGTTCAAAAAATCGTTTCGTGTATTGAATTCCTCGGATTTTAGGGTTGCTAATTTAGTAGTCAGGATATCTCGATCGCTCCTGAAGCGTTCTAAGATGCGATCGCTAATCTGATAATAGTCAGCTTGGCGAACGTGAGCCAAGTATTTCAGGTCGTCCTGGCTTGGGAGGATATTACTTAGCAATTCTGCTGGTACGTCAATGACCATGACCGGATCGGTTTCCTGTTGTCCGGTTTCCAGCAATAAGTCAGACCATTGAGGATGTTGTTTGAGGTCTTTCAGGGTCAAGACTTGAGGGGACGGAGGTGGGTCTGTTTCGTGGAACAGCAGGAGTGCCATCCAGGGGATTGGGATTTTATCGGTGCTGATTGGGGTGACTTCTCGCTCCCAAGGAAGGGTGCTGCGGTTGAGGAGAATGTGGGGCAAGACGTTGTCATGTTCGCCGAGACTGCCATCGGGGGGAAAGACAGCGTGGATATCTTGGGGATTGAGGGAGAAGCGTTCTCCGGCTACGGTGAAACTGCGTGAGGTTTCAAATGGAGGCTTATCAGGGGTCGTATCAAATTTAGAACCAAGAATTGCTTGTTGGACGGTGATCTGATATTCGCCAACGGTTAATGATGGCTTGTGGTGTTGGAGAAATTTAATTTTAGGCGCTTGAGCGGTGTCTGGCATGGCTAGGACTCCAGTTTAGGCAGCGAGGGGGGTTAGCGTTCCAATTTGGGGAGGTACCAGGAAATCATATGCGATTGAGGAGTGGAGATCGATTTCGTCAGCACTGAATCCCAGGGCTTGCAGGAGGGTGGTTCTGGTGGGGCAATCGCTGAGGGTCTGGTTAATTTTGTCTACTCTGAGTGTGTTTTCGAGCGGTTCGGCTGCAAAGGAAGAGAGTTTGTTTAAGTGGTAAGCATCATTCAGGGTAGAGGGTGCATCTTGCAGGAGATCGCTGGAAATCTCCTGGGTCTGACCGGGTTCTGGTGGAGTTCCAGGGGTGATTTCAAATCCAGAGAGGAGGTTGTTGATTGTTTGAGGTGCATTGAGGTCTGGGTGGAAGATATTTCCCCAAAGACCTGATGGCATGTTTTTCAAAATAGGGGTGAACTTAAATTCATTCTCGACGTGCTTCTCAGTGTTGTTTTCTCTCCGAGTAATAGTAATGGTATGGGTTGAGGTGAAACCGCTGTCGGCTCTAAGATCCATTGGGGCAATGCCGAAGGGGATGAAGTAGTTCTCCTCAGTGGCATGTTTTGCCTGATTGGATGGAATGATGGAATTGGTAATGAGGGAGAAGTGTTTGGGATTAATGACTCCCAGGTGTTGAACTTCCTCAGCGGTGGGATGTTCTGATTTAATTTCTTTGACTAAGCCATCTTTGACGACAATACTGCAAATCTGATCGTCAGCAGGGAGGAAGGATGCTTT
This sequence comes from Coleofasciculaceae cyanobacterium CTOTU46601, assembly GCA_031970155.1. GTDB lineage: Bacteria > Cyanobacteriota > Cyanobacteriia > Cyanobacteriales > Coleofasciculaceae > DALYIW01. The sequence continues at coordinate 3,917 of DALYIW010000061.1, forward strand.
GAAGGTGGTCCAGTCGATCGCTTGTGGTTGTTGGGAGGAACTGCTGCCGAAGCTGACATCGAAGGAGATGATCCAGAGGTGGATGTGGGCGATGCCGGAGAAGTCGGGTCCCCAGATTTGCAGGTCGGCTCCGATATCGACGGAGATGGTTTTGTGAATGGTGGTGAACCAGAGATAGACCTCGAAGGTGTAGGACACCCCCATATCGACAGAGATGCTGGCTTCGTAGTGGTAGGGTTTCCAGGCAATGAGGAAGTTTGCTCCGGCGTTGAACCAGGCGCTGAGGGGGCCGCTTTCCCAGCGGGCTTGCAGGTGTCCGCCTGCCATGAGGGCGGCGGGGGTGAGGGCGTAGTAGGCGTCGCCTTTGATGGTGAGGTGGTCATCGACTTGCCAGTTGAAGCCGAGGCGGGGTACTTGGGGGTAGTGGGTGGGGACGTTGAAGTCGGGATGGTAGCCGCCGAGGGTGATGACGAAGTCGCCTGCGTGTTCTCCGGAGAACCAACTGTAGTAGGCAAAGCCACCCACGAGGTGGCAGGCTTTGGAAAAGATGTAGGAGGAAGGGGTGAGTTGGGCGTTGACGGCGAGGAACCCCTGCTCTGGGATGAAGGTGGCTTTGAGTGCCATTTGCACTTCTGCCAGGGGTGTGACGGTTTTTCCGGCTTCGGGGGTGGGGGTGATGAGGGTGGATAAGCCGAGGATGTGGAGTTCAAAGGGGTCGCCGAAGGTGGCGATGAGGAGGGCGAAGGAGTCGATCAGTTTGAAGGAGGTGAATTTGACTCCGACAGCGATGAAGACTTCTCCGGTGGCGGGCTTAATGTAGGTATCCAGATTTCGCAACATGCCAGACAGGTCGGTGGGGCTGCCTGTGCTGCTGATGGCTGCCTGAATCAGGGGGAATATGGCGACCTGTTCGATGGTTGGGAGGGTGAGGGCGCGGTTGTAGCCGAAGGCGGCGGCGAGTCCGGTGACGAAGAAGAAGGCAGGACCACCGATGGGTTTGTTGAGCAGGGCGTAGATGAAGAGGGAGGGGTCGCCGTGAGGTGGGGTGTAGTAGGAGCCGACGGCAGAAAGGGTGAGGTCGGCAGTTTTGATGAAGGCGGTGCCACTGTATTCGTCGCCCTGTTTGAGGAAGGCTCCGCCGATGGTGACGGTGCCGCTGCCCTGGTAGTCGATGCCGATGCCGTGCAGGTTGAATTGGGGGTCGAAGGTGGTGAGGGGGGAGGATACGGAGAGTCCGTCGAGGGTGAGGGTGAGTCCGGCTAGGCTAAGACTTGCATCTAGCAACACCCAGATTTTTGAGTCTTGATACTTTAGACCAATTCTTTCAACGTGAGCGGGACCGAAGCTTTTTTGGAGTGTAAAGTATGTGGTACTGTCACCAATCTGGGTAGGACTAGAGGAAGGGGTGACAACTGAAGAAGGAAGGTTATTATTTCGTGCGGGGGTTGTTCCTTCTATTTGACCACTCTGTTTATTGATGGTGATGGGGAGTTCTAATTGTTTGAGTTCGCTTCCGAGTTGAATTGATGGGATAAGGTCTAGACGTTGGTTAATATCGGTGGTGGGTAGTTGAATGCCCCCTTCGGTATATAAAGTGTTGAAAGTTTGAAGTTCTGTTGCTGTAAAATTAGCTTTAGTTACTAAGACTTGTAGGGAAATTTTCAGGGTTTGATTGGGAGGAAATTCTCGTCCGACTAAGGGCAGGTTGGATAGGTTAATTCCACCGTCAATATTTAAACCAAAGAGAAAATTAGTTAGTGTTGGTTGTTTAGAATAGGCAAATAAGGCATCTTTCAGGTTGATTTCTAGTCCTTCTGGTATATCATCTTTTAACTGAGAATCAATATAACCAATCAGGTCTTTAATTTTTATCGTCTGGTCGTCGTGGTAAGCTGCAAGGAAGTTGGTGGAGGTTCTATCGGTATCGAAAATGAGGGCAAATTTTAAGCTGCCAATGGTGATGTGACCGTCAAAATGTTTTTTATAAGAACCGTCTTGTTGCCGAGTGATATTAAGATTGACTATAATATCTACTTGTTCATCATTGAGCGGAAATTCCGCTTCACAAGTAAAGTAAAAGTCTTTATTTACGGTATTAAAATAAACTTTTAAGTTTTCAATTATTATCTCCTCAAGGGCTGAGGGAAATTCTTCGGTAATCCCAAAGAGGGTAGCTAAATCTTTCATCAACTTACCAATGGGAAGTTCTTGTCCTCGTCTGGTACTTCCCTCAAATGTCCAGCCTGTTGCACCGCTTTCATTGCCGTGCATAGCCAATAAAATAATATCTACTTCAGCAATATTAAGAACACAGTCAATGGTAGCAAATACTCCACTATTATCTATTTCAAGATTAATTTGTAAGTTTTTTAGAGGTAATAGAGAAACAGAACCAAGTGGAATTTCCCAATCACTGGCAATATCTAATTCTAAGGCATAGTTTTCTTGTTTTATGTCTGCATTTACAGCTAAATCTAGGATAGAAACTTGGGGAATTTCTGCATTGGGGAGAATCTGCTTGAAAATTTTTGATAGGTCAATAGTTTGGTAGAGAGCGAGTTCTCCATAAAAGATAAAATCAGGAAATATGGCAGCAACTTCAACCAGTCCACCGCCAATCTCAAATAAAGCTAAAACATCAAATCTGATATTTTTCTGACTTCCGAAGAATATTTCCCACTTTAAAACTAAGTCTTCAATAACAAAGGTTTCATTTAAAAAAGAATATCTCCACTCTTCTGCCACACCTACAGCGAGAGAGATATAAGATACAGTCGGAGGAACCAGGGATAGATGTAGGGTGATTTCGCGGATAACCAATTGTTTTAAATCACTAATTTTAATCGGAAAACTGTTGTCATTTGGTAGACAGTCTTCCAACAAATTAGTGAAAATTTCTAAACCAAGAAAAGGAATCTCTTCAGCATTTTTAATAATCAGGTTGCTACTGCCAATCGGCCAGATTAAAGCAACATTTTTAGGAGAAGATTGTGATTGTCCAATTGTAAGACCGCCCCCAAAGATAATGCCTGAACTGGCATTGATTGAAAAGAGAGAAGTGCTACTATAAAATAGTAGCTGGAAAATTCCAATCTCAAATATATCTTGGTATTTCTTTGTTAATGATAAATCAACGATTAGTTTAATTTGTAAATCGTTTTCTTGTTGCTCAATATATCCATGAAAGGGTAAGGCTATATCCTTAATATTGGCAAAATCAGTAATGATTTTTAGAAATTCTAATTGGTTTAAATCAAAAGCTGCAAAATAGTTCACTCCTTGATAGACTTTGCTAACATCTAGTGAGCTATCTAGCAATCTTAACATTTGGTTGTTTTTTTCAGTTTTGCTATCTTCTTGATAATTGTAAGAAGAGAATAAGATTTTTAGCGGCTTAGTAAAACGCAGATTGTAAAAGAAAGAGGCATTGTTACCTGTTAAGGTATTTGTGTAGTCTGGTAATTCGGGATAACCCCAAGAAAAATCCCAAATATCAGGCAATGTTGTTATAATTAAGCATTCTAATTGATTGTTATGTAGGAAAAAGACGACTTCTACGGGTTGATGATAAATACCGAGTAAAGAAACAGCACTTGCTTGGAAATGCAGAAAATCGTCCGATTCGGTTATGCTATTTTGATCGGGTATTAGTTCTAATACTTTATCAGCAAAGAATTGTTGCAATTGTTTGGCTAGAGGTTCTGAACCCAGGCTTTCTCGATCTAATGGAAAAGAGCTTTGAAATAGTTTTGTTTTTAAGTCCGGAAGTATTTCTATCATGGTATTTTGTTCATATTGTTAGAGTTAGTTGTAATTAATTTAGAATTTTAGATAATTTAATCTGATTCATCCATTGCGTTGTTTTCTCTTTTTTTTCGCTTTTCATCTATTTCTTTTAGCTTCTTAACTAGCTGTTCAAGATAATCTATAAATAATTCATCTTCCGATAGCGTAGATAATAAATTGTTACCTCTTTCTATAATTTTGGTTATATATTCACTTTTTTTATCCATACCTTCATAGATGGCTCGCTCTACGGTGTAATCTAAAATTTGGCACTCATTGTAGTCAAAACTTTGACTTTGAGCATCATAAATATGGTCAAAGATTTTTTTATCATTGTAAAAAATCTTATATCGCATCCAGCGTGCCACAGGGAAATAAGTGAAGAATTTTTCCTCTAAGACTCGTCGAAACTTAAAAAGTCCTTTCTTGTTTTTTGAATTGTTTGCAGCCTTTTTTATATTATCAGACAAGCCTTCAAAAGCAGTTTGTAATTCATCGATTTTTTTTAAAGTTTTGCATCCTGCTTTGTTTGCATTTTTGAAAAATCGGTCTATCCAAACTTCTTTCGCGTGAGGAGGCTCTAAGACAACATCTTTAAAAAAATCATTTATTTTGTTTTGCTGGAATTCATTACTGTTACCTATCCAAGTCCCTTTATTAGGGATTAAATAAGCTGTAATTTTTGCTTTAAACTTGCCGCGTTCCTGAGGCTCAAGACCTTGAATAACTCGTCTTTGTCCAATTTCAATTGAAAGTTGTTCTGTATTACAGTGTTTGCTGCCAGACACAAAATTTCCTAATTCTTCTGGCCCGCCATCTCCATGTCCGAATAAATGACACCATTCCTGCTGCGTTTTAATTTTAACATCAGCATCCTTATGCTTAGCTATGTTATTGTCTTTTTTCCAATGATCTTTTGCTGTTTCATCTTTATGAATAACATATTGGGCGAAACTTGTTGCTGGCAGTTTACTATAAGTGACTTTAGTTACGATACATTTGATCATGTCAGAGTAAAATAGAAAATTATTAAGTGCATCAGCCATAACTGATCCTGCGTCTTGTCTTTCAGACAATACTCCTGTTTTTTTGTATTCTTGTCCTTGAAAGTTATCTCCCTTTTTCCAAATGCGATAACTTGTCTTATTTAACTTATAGGTTAGTTTTTGATCGTATTTCTGAAGAAGATATGTGGTTGCTTGAGAGTGAGTAATACGGGGTGGATCAGGGCAATCGGGTTTATTTCTTTTGGGTACATTGAGTTGAGGTGGAAATTTTTTATAATAGTGGAAATATTGTGGAGGGCTAATTGCTTCTTTTGGGGCTTTTGTATATGGACGATTAGGAGCAGGCCAGTTAGTCGGATAAAATCCATTTTTTGTCGTCTCATCACCCAAATTAATAACTACGTCATGAATAGAATTTACGCGTTTATCTTGGTCTAATTTCATAATGTAACTCAATAACTTTGCCAAGAGTAAATCCTCTTGTGAATTGGCTGAAATAAACCATAGATAATATACTTCACTGACCTTATCTGCACGCATTGCATAACCACCTAGTCTGCTACCTCCCGATCCTTCTGCTATGGATACACCGGATAAAAAACTGTCAAGATTATCGCTGTTGTTTTTGTAATAAAAACAGTTCCATGTAGGAGGTATAAATCTTGCTTGTCTTTCAGCGTATATTTTTGCAGCTTGCTTCCCGCCTTCATCTGTATCAAAATTGTCTAATAGTTCTTTTGCCGTTACCTTGCATATTTCCGTACGAGTTCCATTGCCCTTCTTCAACATATTTTTTTTAACTAAGCCTAATACATATTTTTGTAAAGCTGCGTTATAACGCCAATCTTTATACAAATTGAAATCTTCTTTAGGATAGTTATCGACCTCGTCACCATTACAGGGTAAACTATTATATTTCCAGGTTCTTTCCGTTTTATAATTATCATTGGCATTATTATATACATATTGATAATTAGAGTCCTCTTCATCACTATCTAGGTACAGCGGTTTTGCATTGTTACTAACATAAACGCAATAAAAACTCTTTAAGCTTTTTTGAAAGCAAGCTTCAGAAATAACAATGGGTAAAAATAATATATCCTGTTTTTTCTGGCAGTTCAGGCTAGGTCTTAATTCTTTGCTAAATTTTGAATCTTCAGCTTTTTTAGCAATAAAAACCAAGTCATAAATCAAGGCGTTGACTTTTTTCAATTTGTTTAATATTGTTTTATTTTCTTCGCCAATGGCTTCATCTTTTGATGATTTTACCTCTGTGTCATCATCGTTTACCCATTTGTAGAAGTATTTATTCTCTTCATCGGCTATTTTTATTAAAATCGATTTTTTATCTTTAGTATAAGCATAATGCTTGTCTTTTTCTATATAACCAATGATAGAATAGTCTCCAAAGTTATATTTATCTAATGTTTCTTTAACTTGGTTCTTTACTTCCGATCTAGGACAGGCGTCGTCGGCAGAATTTTCCAGAAAATTTGATATTGCTTTTTTCAATATAAAAGAATAATACTCGCTATTGGAAGGCCAGGTTTCATTAACTTTTTCGTCATTATTAGAATTAAAAGCTTTAAACTTCCGCATTTTAAACTCCTTTAAGTATTTAATAAGGTTAAAACAAACTAAGATTTATTGAATTAGGGTGCAATCGCTTTTCTTTTTTCCCGACTTTTTACCTCTGAGGATTGAGGGTGATCGCACTTAGTTGGATGAGAGGAGCGATTGGGGTTAGGAAAGGTGGAGGGGGCGATCGCACTGATATTTCATGATGAGTTACCTCTGGTTTTTAGGAGGGTGATTGGCGAGGGCGATCACGGTTTGGGAAAGGTAGAAGGGGCGATCGCAGTGGTACTTCAGAATTTATTGCCTTTCACTTTCAGGCGTAAATTCGATGCGTTAACTGCTCACACATCAAACAAAATTCTTGGTGACTATCATTCCATTTCAGTAAAAAAACTAATCGCTCCACCAAAAACTTAAGATTTTCTGCAACACTTTTTTGCGGCTTCACATCCGATGGAATAATAAATAATTCTCCCACAACAGTTAATGTACTATATATCAGCACATCGCCGAGAGATTTTCTCCAAACTGAATCATCAACAATCATTCTACAGAATTTTTCCCAAGCACTTCGATAGTTTTCAACAATCGTTACAGTTGCGCCTGGAACATTAATAAAATAATACTTATCCTTGAGCTTCCACTCAATTTTCCCAACAAGAAGTTTACAAATATCCAGTAATGCGTGGGAGTATTTGCCATGTTCAAAGTCAATCATATACTGTCTACCCTCAATATAAATAGATTGTCTTTTGGAAACTAAATCATCATGAATAAAAGCGAAAAACGGATGTGGATTATCAATCGCATATTGAACGCAATCAATAATTTCATCATACAGACTCAAATCTATCTGAAAAATCTCACAATATTGTCTTAATTGTTGCGACCCTAAAGCAAAAAGCTTGTTGTAATGATTCGCACTGTAGAATCTGCGATCATCATCCAGTCGAGCCGCTTGCCTCATTTGTTGAAATCGTGGATATTCATTGCGTGTAGCAGCATGAAGCTTTGCAAAAGATACCACCAAGCTATTTAAAGCATCTTCATCCCAAACCGCCTGTGGTATCTCTCCCAAATCCTCCATCACAATTAACCCTTTCTTTCTACCTATCAGCCGAGGAAACAAATCAAAAGTGTCTTGAATTGCTGACAGAAATGTATAGTTAAAATCCTCCTCAACGAATTCAGGTTTTAACGGATAGTCATCTTGAACAGGATAATAATCTGGATGAATGTGTTTGGCGATCGCAGAATAAACTAAGTTTTGTCTACCAGCCAGCCTTACCCTAGCTACATAAACATCTTCTTGATGATTTAGCCGTTCATAAGCAAGGACATGAGTTTCATCTTCTAAGAACTCATTAAGTACTGTCTCAATATCTCGAAGTAAAACCGAATTTATCATTGCTCAAAATCTACGTTCCTCTTCAAGATTTTTTTAAAGCTTCATAATAAAACAAAGCGCGTAATAGGGGGGCAGATTATTGTGAGCTTGTCCGCCACCGCTAGACTGAATTGAAATATTTGTTTTTTCGCTGCTAGTTTGTGTGTTTATATCTTCTCTTTTAAACACAGGTAAGGAATCATCATCATCATCAGTTGTATCTGAGCCAAGATGTGGAATCACATGCGAGTGACCTGGATCATTAACACCATGAGAATGGACTGGCATTTGCTCCACAGTTAACGTAACTGTCTCTTCACCACCTGCACTGTTAACTGCATACTTCCCTCCAGCCCCAATTAAAAATTTGTCTTTTAAGTTTGGAGTTCCATTACTGCCATCACAAAGCGCCCACCCACTGGGAATGCCTGTAGTATTTCCAGACCACATCATAATCATCCCTCTGACAACAGCTCCTTCATTGTTGAGCAAATGATAGTAAGTTGTTTTCAGGTGAGCATTAGATCCCTTATAAGGTTGTAGTACCTCCATCGCTCCACTGCGTCCTTTAATAAATAACAAAGCATAAGGACGTCGAGCTTCATTTCTCCACACTCTTTCGAGATCGAATACTCTTACAGCACCAACAACTCTCAATAAGGTTTCTGCTGAACCATTCAGTGGAACTCCTAGCACAGCATCACGAGAAGCCACAGCTACTACATCACCATCTTGAGAATTTGCATTCACCCAATCTGCCCATTGATTCCACATATCAGGATCTGCCCCAAGATCGTAAATATCATGAGCGGCTTGGGCTTTGAAAGTTCCATTAGGATTGAGAATAGTTGTATTTAACCCACGATAACCATCCATGGGTATCTGCACATTCGCAATTTTCAGATAGTGGATATTGTCTCCTTCAACAGAGTCCGTCGCCGATCCTCTTACATAAATTTCATAGTTTTCGTAGGCTAAAGGATTACCTGCTGCATAAAGAGTACCACTAGCTTTGATATCGCCATTAACATCTAGTTTTACTTGGGGCTGCGTTGTGCCAATGCCAACATTGTTACAAATCTGATTAATAGCTAGTGGTTTAAGCCCATGTGATTGAATCCAGCTATAGTCTTGGTCATAACCGAGCCTCAAATTAGACTGGCTGGTTGGACCGAGAATCAATGAGTTTCCATCAGCCTTCTGATTTTGATTGATGATATGTAACTTTGCTCCTGGTTGCGAGATACCAATCCCAACATTATCATTACGATACAAAATTGGTGCTTTCTCTATAGGAATCACAAATTGACCATCCCAATAACCAGGGATATTCTCATAACGCACATACATATTCGTTGAACCCGAAGGTAGTGAAGAACGAATACCCTTAAGTTCGATCTGAATGTGTTGCCCTGAATCAAGTACCTTGTTATTAAGGTTAATTATCCATTCGGGAGTCTCTCCCTGGTTTTCTCTAGGTATAACGATGCCTTCATAACTAACAGTAACACTATCAACTTGTCCTGATTCTAAAAGCGCCCATTCCTTCGACTCATGCTGTTTCTGAATATCAAAGGAAATAATAAACTTGGCATCACTTCCTCCAAATGGAATTGCAGTTCTTGAATCATTCGTAACGCGCAAAGTTAACTGATTCTCTGACTGACCATCATTCAGAACCGTATATGAATCTACAAAGCCTACATGCAAAGGGATGTACTTCTTCCCTCGCTGATTCACAATATTCAGCCGCTTTAAGCGGTTTCCCCTAATCTTTTGAAGGAGAGCTAGTTGATTTTTCTCTACATAATAGTCGTATTTCAGCCTTACATTAGTTCCGCGAGAACTATTCCCACTTGCTAACATATGAGGCAGTGTGAAAAACAGTTTTTCACCAGGTTTTAAGCTAGGAGCAGTGGTACTTGTCAAGTAGAGAGACACGCTACCATTTTCCCCTAACCGAGAATGGATAGTCCAATCACTTTGTCCCGACTGCCGTGGCTTCAAAAACTCTGCTTCTGTTGGTAACGTTTTGGGTCTAAACCATAACTCCAGATAACAATTCCCAGCCTTCGCCCTATTCTCAGAACCTTCGAGCTGATTACCAACTAACGTGATTGCTTGATCAGAAGTATTGACGACCTCAAGATACAAATTATGCCCTTTCAGATTATCTGTAATAAAAAGTACAGGTTGCTGATCATCATCCAGTAAACTGAAATTCAGCGGATGAGTTGATGGTGGAATGACGATCTTGTCTGCGTTCCAGTCTTGCTGAATTTCCGCTCCGGTTAACACTCGGCTATACACTCGCACATTGGCCATCTTACCCTGAAAATATCCATCAGGCTCCCAGTTATTCCGACCAATATAGTTACTATTCCGTGGCACCGAATCTGGTAAATGCACAGACCCTTTTGCGACCTGTTGCCCATCCACATACAGGATTGCCTCTCCATTGGAACTAATCGTTGCAGCCAGATGCAGCCATTCTCCAATCTTCAGCACATTCTCCGCTTGCAGCGTACCGACCAGACTGTCTGAATAAACCTGTAAAATTAAATTATTTGTTTGTTCAAAATTGGCAAACAGAATATTATCCCGCCCTGCTTCATTACTAAAATCAATAATCCTTGACCAGCGATTAAAGCTCAAATAATAAACCCAGGCTTCAACCGTAAACCCGTCTGAATAATCAATAGCTAGTTTCTCAGGAAGCTCGACATAATCCGATGTTCCATTAAAACTAAGACATCCTCCAACAACAGGATCAACCTGAAAAATGAAACCATCAGGGAGATTACCATGCCGATCTTCTCCCGACTGATCGATAACCTGAGTCCCTTCAATTTCACTAAAGTCCAGATACAGTTCTAATTTTTCACCGGAAGTATCCATACTCCTGACCTCTTAAATCCTATCCTGCATTTTTCGTTAGGTTTGATTGGACGATATAGTCTTGTTCTGTAAAACTCACGATGGCTTAGCTGGCTTAGCTGGCTTCAACTTCAACCACCCTTCCCGAATTTCCTGCTGCCCCGAGAATGTCGCCTCTAGCTTCACCCTGCCGATCGAGCCTTCCCGCCAAGTCCCCCGTTCCCGATATACCCAAGACCACTCATATCCCGGTTCTCCAGGTAACGGTAAATGGATTAGTGGGGTATCCCGTTGGTCAACCGGAGGTTCCCCAGCCAATAATGAATTCACGGGTTGTTGACCGAATCGATCAACCAAAATTGGCGTAGACAAAAATGTGATTTCAATCTGCTGCAACGCCGTCGCATATTGATCCGGTG
>DALYIW010000061.1:14980-25889 GCA_031970155.1 Coleofasciculaceae cyanobacterium CTOTU46601
ATCGACGTGATCGCCGACGAGATCTGCTGGCGCATCGCCTTCGGCGGCAGCACCCCCGATGTCGCATGAACCTTCCCTCTCGGATCGATCAACATCACCAAAATTTGTGGTGGAGCGGCGATCGACTGCATCAGATTCAGTGGTTCCTGAGTGTGCGATCTTATATACAGATTTTGCTCATTCTCTGGATCTTGTGGTGCATAAAAGATGTTGTCTTTATACCCCTCCTTCGTCTCCTGCCAGTACCCCACCAACCCATCATTCAGTTGTTTGTATTCCCCAATCCGAATCGGAAACTGAACCTCCGTAAAAGCATCCGTCTCCCGTGTGTCTGTTTGCATATCCCGCCGAAACACATTCCAATCCTGGTTCACCGCTGGTAGCCCTTGTAGCTCCAAATTCAACGATGCCCGCACCAAGGCCAACGGACTCCCCATCAACAGCGCCAACCCCGGATGCTGAGCAAAATTCTCCGGCTCAATATTGTCCACCACCCGATCCAGTGTCGAAATAAACGCCTTCAGAAAATTAGCCCCTTGCTCAATCAGATAATTCACCATTCGCTGTAAATGGGGCTTGGCAATCTGGTTCTGGGGCACACCCACAATTGGGGCTGGCTCCCAACGGGCATTTTCATCGATCGATCCCAACGCCCTACCATTGTTGTCATAGATCATCAAACTGTTGTCCAAGTTATTCGGCAGCACCCATCCACAAATGGGTGTCGTTGCCGGATGATCGTTCATCTCCTGCTCACCCTGACTTGCAGAAAGCCAGCGGAAATTCAACCGGGCAGGTTGCACCAGTCGCGGTGGCAACGATATCAGCGCCAGATCCCCTGCCGTCTTCATCGGCTCTGCCGTCATCACCTGACTGACATCTAGATCCTGATACTGTCCAAAAGTATCAACCAACCGCAATTTGAGAATCTTCATCACTCCAGAGCGGATCGGGTTAAAGTCATTCAACGGCTCCGGTGCACTGCGGATACTATTTTCCACCGCCTCTCGCACCGCCTCTGCAAACTCCTGATAGTCATCAAACCCCAACGGATCGGCAATCCCTAGCTGAAGCGTTTGCTTATGCATCAACAACGCTTCATTAAATCCTCCCAGAGATTGAGAAAGACCGTTTAAGTTTTGGAGTACTTGATAAGCACGAATTGCGGTGTAAATCGAATCAGATAAATCTTTGTTGGAGTACCAGGATTCAATATCATTAATTTGGTCGCCCAATTTTTGAATTACCTGCTCTTCTTTTGGAACTTTTTTATCCTGATAATATTTGGCAAGGATTTCCTGCTTTAAATAGGCTTCTATCTGTTCTTTTAATTGAATCCCCGCATGAGGTGTCAAAACACTAGAGCCACTGTACACATTAGCTGCTTTCGTAACTGCTCCCTTTCTCGGCTGGACTGACAGATCACACTTTTCTTCAGCTAACTCATAATTCTCGACAATAAATCCTTTGTCATAGCGCCTATTATCCGGAGCTAAATTGCTTTGATTCTCAACTGGGAAAACCTCTACCTCCCATTCCAATAAGAAAAGGTTCCAGGGTTGTTCTGTCCAGTTGCTGAAACCGATAGGATTGAGGGAGGATTCTGGGCTTACTATTTTATTTCTGATCTTCTCAAGATTTTTGGGAATCTCTGTATTTTGGGGATCTAAAGATAAAGCATGGCACTCTAACAATCCATCCTCACGCAACCGCCCATCCTGCCCATGCCGTAGCGATGCCTGCACCCCTTTACCCGTCATCAAAACCACTGGCTCCGTTGGCTGCCAGAACCGAGGCGCAGAAATTTGTTTCAATATGTAAGGTAGATAAGATTGTTTAATCGAAGGATTTTTAGCAACTACATCTTGATTCCATTGCTTAAGGCGATCGCTCAAGTCCTTCACTGCTGTCTTCAAACTCTTTGTTAGCCGAGCGCAGTTTGCCTTCTTCCGCTGCAACGGTGCAATCCCTTTCGTCTCAATGTAATATCTCACCTCATCAATATCGGGATATTCGTCCCGACTATCCTCTGGTGGGTAGGCACATAGCATGTACTTGTACCAATCCGAAAAAAGCTGCCGCCGCATCGACTCCAACTTCTCAGCTTCGCGATCGCACGTCTGCTGCAAAACATTAAGTTGATTCAACCGATGAGCCATTTCCTCTGGCAACGTAATCTGCTCCTGGGCAGCACTATCCACTGCATTCGCTGGTGCTGATGTTTCCGTTTCCGGCCGGATTGTCCAGATTGAACCCGCCTCGATCGCATTAAACCCCTTTTCATGGCGAGCTTCCTCAAACTTGAAGCCCACATCCAACTGCCGATTCGCTAATCGACTCGATAGCTGCACCGCCTCCAACTGGTCTTCGATGGTTGATTTATTGCCACTGTCAATGGTGTGCGCCAGGTAGGCAGATAATGCCTCTGTCCCCGTATTGCCTACTGTAATCGTTGTGTCAGAAGCAGTAATCGTTGAGTTTTCAACATTACCGATTTCCGAGGGAAATGTTAATCGCGCATAGCAAACCATCCGCCCTGGCAATTCTTCCATGTTGGTGCCATCTGCGATCGTCCATTGCCACTTGTCTTTAATAGCGGCTAATACTTCCTCATTTGTAGGTGTTTTACCACTATTTTCTCTTTGATAGACCTCTCTAAAGTTGGCAATAAAAATCTTTAAATAATCTTGATTTGAATCACTGTACCAGCCAATCAAGTCATAGCTTATTCCATTGGGTGACTCGTCGGCATAATCCCGATCCCAAAGCCCAAATACACTAAAACAGTTGGGATAGAAAGCCGCAAATGTAGGCTCACCGTAACCGATTGCTGTGAGGTTTGCCAACCGCTTAGCCGTCGTATCCTCCGGCAAATTATTCAATTCGCTATTTTTCCATTCCTTCTTTCGCCCCAGGTAGCAAAAAGGCTGATGGGACTCATTCGCCAGTTCAGTAGGAGAAGGAAAACTGACACTCCCATTATCTGTTAGAGATAAATAGTCGCTCTCAACAATCCACTGCTTTTCAAGGCTGCCATTTTCGGTACGTGTCACCAACCAGCGATTCGGAACGGTGGGGAACGTCGTTCCTTGTTCATTATGAATTCTTTTGGTTAGTGCATCTGGTAACGCCCAATGCAGGTGTATGCCCGCCTTCAGCAACAAATTCTGATTTTGAAACGGCTGCGAAACAATCTCTTCACTGATATTTGCCACATCTGGATTGCAATCCTGCTTTCCATCAAAGTAGGGTAAGCGAGTAAAGTCTGCAACTGCCGACACCAGAGCGCGATCGGTTTTCAGCCACAGAGCATCCAGATGCACAGGCACCATTAAGACGCTATACATGACTTTATATCAAAGAATTTAAAGAAGTCGGAATGAACTGCCAAGAACTAAGCTGCTCATCATCTAATTGGCTAGGGCGATCTAAGCCAGCCAGGAGTTTCAGCCTCTAAATTATGCAAATTAAATGCGCGTTAGCTTATCAGCGCCCTGATTAATCTAAGTCCGCCAATTAACCAAGAATTTTCCTATCAAACCCAATACTACCCCAACCATAGCTTTACAACGATTACGTTTTACAACTTGTTGGGGAGTAGCGCCAATGGATGTTGTCAGTTTGCACATAAGTTGAAATTTTTTCCACGACAGTTTGTGGGTTCGCGCATAAAGTAAAATTTTGCCAACGGAGTCATGGGACTTCCAGCCTCCGTCTGTCGCACATAAAGTGAAATTGGTCGTTCTCCAGGGGGGCTAGGAGCGCAATTAATGAAATTTTCCTCATGTTTTTGCACATAAGACAAAATTTCCATCCATCTTATGAACCACACCCGTGTCAGCTAGAAATGAGGCTGTATAAGTAGCCAGACAGATGGACTTGGTGAAAGCAAGCTGGCTCAACTAAGGCATTCCGGAAATCGAAACCACATCGACACCTCGCCACCCCCGGTCTTGACCACTTAATTTCCTCCTTACATCCCGGACAGGTCTTGATGAGTAAACATTGATGCTCGTGACAAACTTTCACCATCTTCCAGTCCCACTGAACTGAGCGAACATTCACCCCAGCTGTTTTTTTGAGTAACAATTTTTCGCAAGTTAAGCAAAAAAAAACCTCTGCCTTCAGGTAGAGGATTAGGATTTTATTTTTCCTTTTCTGACTCTGTTATGCAGAATTGACGCGGATTTAGTCATGTTTGGTATTTTTATCATTTCTTTCCTCTATCTGGCGGTGTACTTCAAAGGAATGAGTTTTACGCTTGGCGGCAGATTTTATAAAAGATTTGTTGGACGCATTACTTTTCAAGATTTTCATGACTCAAACTTACGAAGGATCTAGCCTTGCTGATACTTACTACGGCACTCCCGATTATGACGTTATTGATGGTAGGGGTGGCAATGATTATTTGACGGGTGGTTACGGCAACGATACTTTGGTCGGGGGTACTGGTAATGACACCTTGATTGGTGGCTATGGTGCAGATCAGCTTACAGGTGGGGCTGGCTCAGATTACTTTTACTACAATTATTTTGCTGAGGGGGGCGATTTTGTCACTGATTTCAATGTCTTTGAGGATAAGCTCTCTGTTTCTAATTTGCTTTCTAACGAGGCACGTTATTCCGGTAATAACCCTATTGCTGACGGATATCTGCGACTTGTTTCAGGTAGTACTGATGGTGTGGTTAGTACTACTATTGAGATTGACATTGATGGTGCTTCCGGGAATGCAGGTTTCCAACCTTTGGCTACATTGATTGGTGTTAATGCAAGCGATCTTTCCTATACTCGTGGAGGGACTACAGGGCTTGTTTAATCGGATTTACAACGCCTAAAAAGTTAAATCCCAACTGAGGTAGCAGTTGGGATTTAAAATTAGTTCTTGAAACTCTTTATTTACCTGCACCTACTTAGCGCGAGTGTTTCTTGAGATGCAACCTTTGTTCAACTGCATCAAAGGTCTCCATTTTTTTGGCGAAAGACCACCGAACTGTATTTTGCCCAAGTTCCGGTGTGGAGTAAAAACTAGAACCTGGTACAACGGCAATTCCGACTTCTTCAGCCAGGTATTTGGCAAATTTATAATCATCTGCACCAGAGCTGTATTGGCTAAAATCACTCATTATGTAATAAGCACCTTGAGGGGGTTGTACGATAAATTGATATTTTTCCAAAATTTCGACTATCCGCTCTCGTCGGATAGTGTATGCTTCTTTTTGAGTTTTGAAGAAAGATTCTGGCAATCCTAATGCAGCGACCGCAGCGTACTGGAAAGGGGCTGGCGCACAAATTGTTGTAAAATCATGTAGCGTCCGAATGGCTGCACTTAAGTTAGCGCGAGCACAGACATAGCCAATTCGCCATCCGGTTATGGCGAAGCTTTTACTCATACCGCTAATAGTTATAGTTTGCTCAAACATTCCATCAACAGTTGCTAAAGGAATGTGTTGATGTTCGTCGAAGGTGATGCGATCGTAAATTTCATCCGTAACAGCGACAACGTTAAACTCTTGGCAAAGACTGGCTATATGGTTTAATTCTTCCCTTGTAAAAACACGTCCAGTAGGATTATGAGGTGTATTAACAATGATGGCTTTGGTTTTCTTTGAAAAAGCCGCTCGCAGGCGTTCTGGCTCGAGTTGATAAAAAGGCGGTTCCAACCTGACAAAAACTGGTTTAGCCTGTGCCAAATTAATGGCGGGGAGATAATTATCATGAAAGGGTTCTATGACAATAACTTCATCACCTGGATTAACTAAGCTCAGCATTGCCAAGACAATACCTTCTGTGACACCGCAAGTAACCGTAATTTGCTCCTCTGGGTCATAGTATAAATCGTATAAGTACTGGAGATTACTTGAGATGGCTTGACGAAGCTCTGGAATTCCCCAAGTGTTTGTGTATTGATTATGACCTTCCTCCATAGCAAGACATGCAGCCCGAATCAGTTCCGGAGGGGAGGGGAAATCAGGCAATCCTTGAGCCATGTTGATGGCTTTATGCTTAATTGCAAGCCTTGTCATTTCACGAATAACAGAGGTACGAAAATCATGTAATCGGTTAGCAGACGGATACATTTCTTCTCCTGTGAAACTTAAAGTATGCAGCTGTTAGGGATTTCTCATCAGGGAGAAGACGTGCGGCAATTTGACGAAAAAAGTTGCGCCGTTCCTCCTGCTGGATAAAGAAATGAGAAACCAAAAGGCAGGTTGCGGCATGAAAAGGGTCTGACGCGGGAAGTGAATCGAGATAACCTTCGTGGAACGTGCAACGGGATGCGATCGCTCGTCCTCCTCACAATCTTACAACCGAGCGGCTGTGGCAAGCCTACGAACAGTTAGAAACCTCAAAAGTCAGGGATGCAGGATCGCAGCAGCTTTTAACCAATGTCATTTCTCTGGTACGCTTTGCCATTGGTGAAACGGATGTCTTGGAACCGTTTCCAGAAATGATGAATCGGAGGTTTCAGCAGTGGTTGGAGGAACAGCAGCAAGCAGGGAGAGAGTTTACCCCAGAACAGCGGGAATGGTTGGTGATGATAAAAGACCACATTGCTACTAGCTTTTGACTTTTCCTTTTAACTGCTTTCCCTTTAACTAGGATGTAGGGAACCCAATGGGGTTCTTCATACCCCGGCTCTTCCGTACTTAGTGTGCCAAATTATCAATAAGCTTCGTGTCTGAACCGAGTTGTATGGGATTTCAATGCGCTCACTATATGCTTTATGGACAAATCTAGCTTAGATAATGCTTAAAAAGCTTACTGCACAAAGCTTTCAAGAAAGTTTTAGATTAAATTAGCACACTTAGTACGGAAGAACCCATAGTTTTGGGCAGTTATGAATAAATCGTAACTGCCCGGACGCTAGTTATTTGTTGAATTCAAGAAAGGAGAAAGCGTTTTACAGAGCCGCTACGCGAACTGACAAGTCAGCGCTTACGCTATCGCAAATTCAGTATATTGTCTGACATGAGGTGGGTGAAACGCTAAAACAATTTCCTCTCGTGCAATCCCTTTCTGCAACAAATCTGTCGCCACCCCATCTTCTGTCCAATCTTCCTCAATCCAAATTTTTTCATCTTTCAAACGAATATGAATCATCACACTCTTAATCCGCTCATCTTTGTGCCAACCCATCATTTGACTTCTACAAGAATTTTTTCACCCTGTTTTTCGGCTGCAATCGATTTTTCGGCTGCAATATCCACATATAAGCGATCGCCTCCATACTCCAAAGTATAATCTTCTGTTAAGATCTTCCAGCCATCCTTGACCAATGCAAATCTCACAGCATTATGGTAAATATCATGATTCAGGCATCTATATTGTTGAAGTACATACCCCTTCAATTTTAACGAGATATTGAAGACGAGTAGATACGTCCTATTTGTGCCTCACTTCGGATGAAACATTCACACCATATCCGCCAATAGAGCTGAAATATCACCTTGGACGTTCAATCTATTGTCGTCATAGATCATCAGAGTATTGAGGTTCGCGTGGCGGCTCAACTTTTGCACCCGGCGAACATCTCCGCCCGTAGCATCCAGCGCTGCCGTTATCCCACTATGCCGGATTCGATGGGGAGAGAGCTTCTTATTAATACCAGCACATCGCGCCACCTCATCCACCAGTCGATAGATAGAAACTCCGCTCAATCGATGCCCATAGCTCACACGATCTAGGGCGATGAATAGCGGCTGGTTGATGTCTAATTCTTTACGAGCTTGCAACCACTCCACAATAGCGTCTACAGTCTGTCTACTCAAGCTTACGGCTTCCTTCTGGCTCCCCTTCCCCTTACCCAGGATGAGGAGCGATGCCGAAGGCGCTGCGCTTCGCGCAGTTCGCCCCTCCAAATCTAAATCCTTGATGGAAGCTTGGCTTATTTCCTCCCGTCGTAAAGCGTTGTCCCACAGCAAACGCAACAAAGCATAATCCCGCTTCCCTTTAAGGGTGTTGCGGTCGGGAACCGCCAACATCTTCTTATATGCCTCTTTACTAATGCCCGTTGTATCGCGGTACGGCTTAATCCTCTCGCCCTTAACATCTTCCAGGGTGTAATCGCATTTACCAAGCTTCCGGGCGAATGCCACCAGTGACTTAATCGCCGCCAACCGCCGATTAATGGTTGCTTCCTTCAACTCCCGGTCGAGCAAGTGCGCCTTGTACTTCAACACTAGGGCGATCGCCCCAAACCTGTCCAGACTCAAAAACTCAGTAACCAAATCCGGTGTGGGTGTAGTCCCGGCGATAAACCGAAAGAAGTCCTTCAAATCGCGCTCGTAGGCGTGGCGGGTGTTAGGCGAGCGCTTGTCTGCCAGCAACTGGGCTAGAACATCCCGCTCAAAAGCTTTGGCTAACAGGCTCGGAGCGTTCTTGGATAGGGCTAAGGGGCACTCTGGCATCGGGCTAGCGTAACATAATAGTGATTTCCGTACCCAGATAACTTACCATAAAACCCTTACCTCAATCGCTGTTGTAAACCCATAAAAAAGTCAAACAATTAAATAAAGTTGCGTTTTGCTGACTGCCTCGAAGAAGTTGCCCTTGAATCCCCCCCTCAGATGGTTAGTTTCAAATTCTGCTTAAGCGGAATTTGAAAGGGGTACTTCCTTCAAACTTTTAGTGCTATTCGTTTATAGAAGCGCTACTCTCCAAAGTGGTTTCCTCCAGCGACGAGGCAGCAGTATGAATATCATTGGTCACGGTATAGACATCGTTGAAGTGAGCCGTATCAAAAAACTCATAAAACGGTCAGGGGAGCATTTTGAAAGGAGGTGCTTCACTGCTGCGGAACGTAATGCTATTGGAACCGATGCCAACCGTATCCAGTACCTTGCAGGTCGTTTTGCCGCAAAAGAAGCAGTGCTTAAGGCTCTTGGAACAGGATGGAGCCAAGGGACTTCATTGCTCGATATAGAAATCCAGCGACTACCGACAGGTCAACCATCAGTAGTACTCTATGCAAAATGCAAAGAAATTGCGTCAGAACTCGGTGTTACAAGGTGGCTTTTAAGCATCAGCCATACATCTTCCCATGCAACAGCGAGTGCGATCGCTGTTGGTTCAACAAGTCCAGAGCAACTGACTTCTTAGGGCAAACAGTCCTATCAAACTGTTACCTGGACTGATAAGCTATAGAGCGTGCATCAAGATCGACAACAACCGTTCCTCCCCGGTTTCTCTCTAGTTGACGCCACACTTTGTAGCCCATAAAAATCGCTTTTTCCCACTCACCAAGCGAACGCTGAGCAACTTCCAGGTGAGAGGTCATACTTTTGATAGTCTTGAGCAGTTGGTAGTCAAGCTCGGTAATCCCTTCTAGGAATGCGTGATCTTTCGCATAGCTAAACACGAGTGCCGATATCCCTTCCTCAATAGCTCCAGCGCGACCTCCATCTTCAACCTCATCAACCTTTAGATTGCTCTTACGCTTGCGTCTACCGAGTAGTTGGCGAGTAACTGGTGACCACCCCAAGATCGCAGCATAGGACAGATGGAAAACATCATGAAATCGATAGCCATCACTTGAGTAAGAATTGTCGGTAAGGTCGTTCCCGATTTGTTCTCCTTCAATGAATGCACTCATCTTTGTCGAATTGTTTTCGGTCACCTCGGTAAACTCGACCTTAAACTTTCGAGGAATGCGCTCGGCTTCGGGAAATTCATCATCGAAAGATAGGTTCAGGCTACTGACATCCTGTGCTGCATCTCTCCAGCCCCAGCGATTACGGCACTTTCTCAGATTACTTTCCGCAATCGAATCTAAATCAAGACCGAATTTAGTTGCCACATTAGCAATATACCAGAGCAAATCTCCTAATTCTTCTGCGACGCCTTCTTTGAAAAGTTTGTGTGCATTCCCGTCACGGAGATGTTTTTTGTACTCAGTGAGAAGTGAGCCGACTTCACCTACCAAACCAAGGAGAGGCACAACCATTTCTATTTCAGTTCCCTTCACAGCGGGAGTCTGATTAGTCAGCATTGCTTGCTTTTGATACTTGCGAAAATCCATGATAGGAATCCTCAACTCCTGATTTCGACTTCAAGTGAGTAGTAGTTCGATTTCTTTGATAGTCTTTCACAGCCTCATTGATTTCCCACTTGGGGGGATACCAGTAATCAACTCGTTCTCCATTAGCTAAATACTTCTGCTTTATACGAGTTCGACCTGATATTCCGGAGATTTCAGGGTGTCTCATTCGGGCATACTTATCGACCTCACAAAAGAGATTTTGGCAGTCGATCAACTGCAATGGTCGTCCAAAGAGAGACGGAAAATCAAGACCTAGCCGCTCAAACTCGGATTCTTGGTTTTCTGCCATGAACTTGATGATTTCTGGCTCATTGAGACCACCAAGATCGGCAAAACATTTCCGAATACCATCAAGCGCTCCCGGCCCAGGAACCACGAAACTCATTTCGCTGAAGTTCGTGAGTGTACTATAGTTGACATCCGTAATGAACTGGTATGCAAGAAAGTCACCTATAGTGGGGTATTCGCGCAAGAGGTCAAATCCTCGATGCATATTTGGTGCATCTGTGAGCTTTTTGGGCAGTTCATCAGCCATCATCTGCTCAATTAGCTTGAGATGATTGCGGTGCTTCCTTGTATGTCCAAGCCCTTTCCCACCTGACGGCATGATATATGCTGCTGAATAAATGCTTTGGTCTTTCTCTATAGCTTCGGTGAGAATCTCGTCATAGCGTTTAAAAGAATAGTCTGCGTAGATGATGTCGCCAAGCTTTTTTTCCAAAAGCCGCCACGTTTCGATCTTGTTGAAAATCTTAAACAGGATGATTCTGAAGAACACTTCCTCCGGAGTGGAAGGGAGATCTTCTCGGTAGATAACATGACGGATGAGGTACTGGCTTGTGCGATCTGATGCTCGGTACGCATTGGTAA
>DALYIW010000061.1:25972-33605 GCA_031970155.1 Coleofasciculaceae cyanobacterium CTOTU46601
CTTTCTGCGGCGAATCGCCAGTAGGTATCAAACACAACGGTAGGTTTTGCAGGCAGAAGGTGGGAATATGTAAAAATATCTATGTTTTCAGAGCTTTTGGGTATACCATAATCGCCTAAGTCAAGACTTAGTTGTTCCTCAACAGGTTTGTCTTTGCGATTGCTTTTCAATTTTCCCCGTGTCGGGCGTTTGGCTGCCATCCTATGTTCCATCCATTTGCTTGTTAGTTTCTCGTTGAGGAGATGGCTTTTTGGCAAGCCTCCTTGACAGGATCTAGAATAGGTGAAGTCTTGCCAATCGTTTTCTTGCCAATCTTCTCTAGCTTTGCTACGCCGACAAAGCAGTTCATGCGGCTAAACGTTAGCCCCATTTCATGAGCCATAAAATTGCCTAGCCTGCATAACCCCAAATAGTTACCGTAGGCTTTATTGAGTAGCTGCTGCGTTGCATAAAAAGCATTCATCGTAAGAGTGCTTCCCTGGGGGACAAAGCTGACGTGTTGTAGACAGGGAAAGGGAATCTGAGCGCTACCAATATGGTCTTTTCTGGGATCGAAAATTGACGCCTGGAACATACTTTTCCTAAAGCTTGGATTTGCTTGATACTGGGAAATAATGAACTCAAGCTGGTTTACATTGTGGGAATCAGAACCGAATGCGATAAGTCTTTCAAAGTAGACACCAAGCCTATTTTTATGAGGTTTTACAGCTTTTATCCTAGGAAGAATGTTGATATATCTCTCAAATAATTCTTTTCGTTCGTATTTAGAACGTCTCCAGAGAGAATAAGGGAAAATCGTATTCGCAACAGTTTCGACTTCTTGATCGCCTTCGGCTGCAAGACAATTATCGAGCGAGTGTCGAATATCTATATCCTCATTCGGTATACCGTCAGTAAAGCCTGTTATGCTCACTACCAGAGGCGAAATTTCCTTACCGGAATTGTCGATGATATACAAAAATGCTTTTGCCCAAGCATAGGAAAGATTGGTTTCATCAATGAGAAGAGGTGAACTGTTACTCATCTTCCACCTCTTCAAGATGTCGGTATTGACTTAGACCAATAAACTGATAGCGCGAGACACGAACAAAGACTGCCCATCCAGTGTTCCGGCAATAAACCCGCACAATGCCAGGACGGTTAGCTTTGAACAGGCGTCCTTTAGGGTGATCTTCTTCAAGGATGATAGTTTCATTTGCTGCTTCTGCACCAGTTGGAAGCAAAAGCAGACTCCCGACTTCAGCATCAATCGTTGGCATTGACCAGTGTGCATCGGCGACAATCAGCGGGTTCGCAGATGGATGCCCGAGCACCTCCTCACGGATAGCCTTGGGCTTGGTTTTGAGGAGCGAACTAGCCCTTGAAGAGGAGATCATCTTGAGGGCATAAGCCATGTGAGTAATCAGGGTTTCGTACCCAACACCGAAATTACAGGCAACTGTAAAAATTTGCTCTGGCGTTGCTGAAGCAGCATCCCACCCCCGCGACACAAATGCCTTTCGCACGCCTAAAATCGGCATCAGCAAGAATCCAGCAAATGAATTAGCCAGAAACTCCTCTGGTTGAAAAGCCTTTGAGTTTCCAGAGTCTTCTATCAGTTCATCGATAGTCGAACCGTGTCCAAAAGCATGATGACCGAGTTCGTGAGCGCAGGTAAAGGTGCGCCTTGGAAGGGGACGTAATGCGGAAAGCAGAATTACCGGCTCTGCGTCTCGGAGATAGATGCCCTCCATACTGATGTCAACAAACTTGACCCTCACATTAAGCTTGTCGCACAGGCCGTAAATGCAGAGTGGGCTTTTGAGGTCAAAACCTGCTTTCCTCCGCACATCGATCGCTTTTTGCTTGGCCTCTTCTGCCAAGACCTGTCTCTGATTTCTCAAAGTCTGATTCCTCAAATTACTTCTCCCCCTCTTCGCATCGAGGCAAGTATCGTTAAGAGTCGATCTAGGTCATCTGGCTTAAGCTTTTGGAGTTCTCTAGCTGCCAGCTGAATCTTGTCGTCATAGATATCAAGCTTGTCTGCATCCTCCCCAAGCAACCATGACACACTTACGTCATAAATCTCAGCAAGCTTCGTTATCTCCAAAGCGGAAACCTTTCTATTCCCAGCTTCCGCCTCGGAAATTGAGGGTCGATGAAGACCAAGCATCTTAGCCACCTGAGCTTGGGAGAGTCCCGCCATCTTCCGGGCTTCGCGCAAGCGGGATGCAATAATTAACCTCTTCTCTTCTGTTTGACTCATACCTAAGTCTCTCCTCTCTGAACAATCTCACAGACTACAGCAGCAGACTCATCAATGGTGAGTCGCCGCTTGCCCTCCTTCGAGAGAAAAATGTTGTGACCGTGGGGAATTTCCACGTCGAGCTTGGCGGCTAGCATACCAATCGCGTCAAGCCAGAGGGGGCTGTCAAACCCTTGAAGGTCAGTGACAGGACAAGTAGTTCCTCCCATTTGCGTTGCTTCGTATCCACTGTCGCTTTGGATCTCTTGGAGTACTTCAATAAGCTTGACTTTCACATCCTCTGGATTCATGGCACGGTTTCCATTCTTACCACTGGTAAGATAATCTTACCAAGTTAAACAAGAACTGCCCACTCCCGTCAAGCACAACCGCACAGCTCAGGAATCACAGTTCCTGAGTATTACCTTCCCATGTAGTGGGGGCGTGTCCTGTTAACAGGACACGCTACGCAATGTGGCATTATGAACTACATGGAGGCTTGTGCTGCCTATTTCCTCTTCGTTGAGCACAAGAGAGCTGCTGTATCTAAAACGCTGTGGGTGCAACTCCTCTACACCAGCTTCTTTTCCCCAACCTTTGACAATTTTGTGTATCCCTCTGTAACTCAGGCGGTTTCCCTTCTGGCTGTTGCTGTAGCTTATGAATAGGGGAGATTCCGGCTTGGAGAGAGGGTCTGATTTTCTAAGTGCCACGTATTCGCTCATGTGTCGCTTGAACTGGTGAGCTAGGGGTACTTCAATCTTCGATCCTGTCGAATCTTCATTGGGTACAAATTGAGACTCGTCATAATCTTCGATGTTGAGCGCAGCTATTTCGACGGCGCTTTTTCCCTGTAACAGTGCAGCGTATAAGGCTAAGTCCCTAGACCTGATTTCAGGTTTGGCAAGATGCGCGATCGCTTCGTATATCGATTTGATTTCCTCAAGCCCGAGACACGGCGTGTCAGTTTCTCTTCTTAGCAGTTGTATTTTGGATGAGGTGTTGCACTCAATTTTGCCAGAGGAGTGCAGCCAGGTTAATATTGATTTTAGTGCCGCTAGCGCTACGTTGATCGAGCTAGGAGTAAGAGTTTTCTGTAAAAATAATTTGTAGCTTACAATCATCTCATGGTCTACTTCCTGCCACGTTGCACCCGTCCATCTTAAGAACTTCTTGATTTGGAACGCATAGGCATCCCTAGTTGTCAGCGTCTGTAATTCGCTTAAGAATGCCTCTACGTCATTCCATCTCGCGTCTTGACTGACGCTAGTTTCTAGCTGATGAACTCCACAGGAGCTGCTACGAAGGGTTGCCTGGTCTTGAGATAGTGGCAGGGTCATGGAGAGAACATACCGTTTTTTGAGCTATTCCAGCTCGATTTTAACTTTCAATCCCCCTCGAACTAACCCTACAAGGTAATAATTCGAGAAAATGGGCTATTTCATTACAATAAAGACTATCTTGTAGCGAATCTAGGGGTTTTACTTTAAGTTGTTGCTTTCAGCCTCTGGTTCTCTTGGGTGAGTTTTTGCAACTGCTCTTGCATGAGAGCAATTCTCTTTTCATACCGATCCCTCATCTTATTCATGTCGCCTCTCATGTCTTGTATTTGTGCTTTTAGTTCTTCGTTGACAGCAAGAATTTTCTGTGTTGTTGCCAGCAGCTCGTCGTAGTTCTTACCACTCGGCTTCCTCGATCGCGGTTGTTTCGATGTAGGGCGATCGCCCCTAGAGTTCTCGTTGGTATCGTATGAGTGACCAGGAGCATAAAACTCGCCTTC
This sequence comes from Coleofasciculaceae cyanobacterium CTOTU46601, assembly GCA_031970155.1. Classification (GTDB taxonomy): domain Bacteria; phylum Cyanobacteriota; class Cyanobacteriia; order Cyanobacteriales; family Coleofasciculaceae; genus DALYIW01. Next base: position 29,977 of record DALYIW010000061.1, read on the forward strand.
GTTGTGTGTAACCGTACTTGATAGTTCCTCAATGGCTTCTAAGCAATCGCAAGTTTTGACGGTAGAACTTCCCCGGCGACTGGCGTTTCTTAATGCCAGCTCATGAGCCTTCTGGCGCTGCTCCATGTCTGGAATGCAGGAGAGGAGCTTCAGTTGTGGTGCGTCTATTCCTTGTTTGTCCACTTTCTGAATTAGGGGCGCTGTTACCTCTCCATTGTCCGTCTCTGCCAGTTGGATCGCTTCCCCTAAAACAACTCTCCTCCGCTCTTGAGAAACCTTGTACAGTTGCGCCCAGGCGTATGCCCCTGCGACTTGAATTCCTGGCGGGACGACTTCTCTAAATTCGACGTACATCTCCCAGCCGTGTTTTAGCTGGTAGCAGTTGCTTCTCGTCCATTTCAGCTCCTTGCACAGTGCCTCAAAGCCAGTTAAGTTCCTCTCCTCCCATCGTTTAGCTTTGAAGATGTCGCATACGGCTTCCCCCGCTCGGAGCGAACTAGCCATCAGCCGACTCGCTTGGTTGTTGTATTCTTCTACCGCATGAATGCAGTCTTCTAATCGGGTGAAGGTTGTCTGACTTGGGGACAACTCTTGGAGTAAAACCGTGACCATAAATCGTGGAGACTAAGTTTTAAGGAGCTTGTTCTAGATGCACCCAGTTAATTGAGCCAAGCTGATTTAATTGCCCCTACCAGCTCGATTAGGGCAAGAGCTATCTATGGTTATTGGTGTTGCGGACTTTATTGTGATGCATGAGGGACGGCTGAACCGCCTTCTGCATCTCTCGTGTTGAAATGAACTACTCGTCTACGTTGTTGGATTTGTGAAAAGCACTTGTATTTGAGTTTGGTGCATATAAGCATTATATGCACTAAAAGCGTTGAGGCAAATCCCCCAGTGGAAAATTTTTAGATGGGAGCTGCGAAGGGTTGCACTCGTGTCAGGTGCCAAATTCCGTTGCAACGGAATTTGGCATCTACTTTAATAACCGTGTTTTCAATGAACAGAACTCTTCTTTCTACTTTTAAGAAGCTGGCTCTACCACACGTCCGCAATCTACGCACAGCTTTACATCTGTTGTGTTGTAATTAGGTGTATTACTTGAGTTGCTGGCTCATCGGTAATTCTAGCTGCTGGTGCTTGACAGGTCTTACGATTAATCTCTTTCCTGACGTACCGTCACCAGAGGCGCTAAACATCTTTTGGATCAGTTCTTCTGCCTGCTTTCTGATTTCTTCTATATCTATTTTTTGTACATCTGGTTTAATCGAACCGTCTTCTCTTTCAATCTGTCTAAAAATTATTTCGATTATGTTTTCTACGGGAGCTTCATCTTCAATCTTTATTGACAAGCGCAAGCTGATTTCTTGGATTTCTATGGCATTTTTATAGTGCAGTAATAGCATTGCACTTATCCATTTAGCGAGTTCTTTTTTTTCTCCCGCCATATACATTTTTGTCAAAGGATTTTCCATTTTAATTAACCTCAACTGTGCCAGTCATTCTCGTCATAAATTTAAAGCTGGGGAACTCTTTAATAGATGCTCCCTAGCTTTCTCCGTGAGGATTGTTTTTTAGTTTAAAACTACACTTCTTCTGTTATTAAATTGTGCTACTGCATCGACTACCTCTATCTCCCACTCGCTTATTAAAGCTTTTTGATGTTGTTTTAATGTTTGAACTTCTTGTTCGAGAGCTTTTACCCGCTCTGACAGCTGTACTATTTCGTGCCCTGCCTCGTCTAAATCCTCCATTAAAATTTCACGTTCTTCTTTCAAGTCTTGTAACTCCTCCCACATTTCCGCTGGTGGAATCACCTTTACGTATGTTTTTAGGATTTCTGGGTCTTCAATATCCAGCAAGCTTCCTATTTTTAAGTCCTCTTTGAGCTGCTGTTTGGAGAGCTGGCGTTCAGCTTTGAGGTCAGTGTTTTTGGGTTCTGAATCGGGAGACGTTTTTTTTGATTCTTTCCCTTTTAAGTAATCTATTCGTTCAGAGAGTCTTTCAATCCGGACAGCAGTAGGTGCTGTGGGGTTGGTTTGGTAGTTTTGCTGCCAGTATGAGAGTGCTGCCTCTAGAGTTGCTAAGTTGGCAGCGTTTTTGGTCTTTATCCATTGTTTATTAGTTGGACCTTTTTCTGAGGTCAGTACTCTTAACTTCTCTGGCTCGACATCGACAGGTTGTATTGCCTCTACAGCATCTTCGATTATTCTTCTAGATAACGGTTGCTCGGCAGCCAGTTCTTTAGCTTTAAATAGTGCCTTTTCCCGCTCTTTTTCTGGAGCCTCCCCTAGAGCTGCCAGTTGAGCTACAGGAGCGTTCTTTAAAAACTCAACTACTTCTTGCTTTGTGGATTCTTCCAGCTCGATTCTGGCTTGTACTGCTTTGAAAAATGTTCTAGCGTAGGAGTACTTGAATTTCAGGACTTTTTCTGCCCAATCTTCGTATCCTTCGTATCCTATAAGCTCCCACCCATCTTCGCCATTTTCTCCGTTAGAGCGGCTCATTCTTTTGATCAGAGGCGCACAGGTTTTTAATTTACTTTCTCCACTTTTAAAGTGTTGTTCAGCCTCTCTCATGAGCCTAGCAATCTCATCGGCTAAACTCTGCGCTTCAGCCTTGGTAAGACGACCGATGTTTTTCTCAACTTTTTTAACCTGCAATATTTCTACCACGGCTTTTTTACTTTAATTTATGATTTACGTCTATCAAAGGACGATCTTAAAGACAAAACATAACCCCGGTCTGTCAAATTTCCGTCAGGTTTCATGCTCGGTCTTTTCCCTCCTTCTCTCCTACAGTGTATCCAAGGGGAGTGTGACACGTAATACAGTCTATAATACCAAGGTGTGTTGACCCTGCAACCAAGCAGCAGACATAGCGAGAGCAAAATAGTCTCGGTCAAATCCCGCGATCGCGGCTAGAGGCAGTTTGTCTATGGTTGGAGCCTCAATCGCTTCCAAACCGATAAGGGTGAAGAGTTGTTTGTAGGCGCTATCGGCTTCTTGTGTGCCACACGTTAGCAGTCGGCAAGTTGTCATTTGCCGTGGTCGTACTTAACTCGTCGGTCAAAGCACTCAATGTCAAGCCAATGGCTTCATCGCTTCTGATGTGGGGCAGCTGCATAAAGTGCAGCTGTACTTTATTCTTAGGTGCTGCATGAGGACTTCCGACGAACGAATAAGTGTTCGTTGCCAATAAACTCTATGAGCGGTTCGGTTAAGTACCGAGCATTGAACATGTTCCAGCCCGTAGCGGTACTGTAGAAGTTTTTTGCTTTTTCATTCATGCTGAAGTAACCGTGTAGACTGAACTTATAGAAACTTGTGGTTCAGTCTTTTACACTGGGTTAACCAGTATCAGCTGCACGGCGCAGCTCACTACTCCCTCAGCGGTGAACGCTCCTGGGAGATGCTTGCGGATAATTTGGATGCTTCCGTTAATGTCCGCATTAATTACACGTCTAGCAGTTTTCTACAAGTTTACAGACAACAGCTCACAACCCCACTTACAGGGGAGATGTATGAGTGTTCAAAGAGGGCCAGGACTTACGCAAATTTCTAGTTGAACCGCCATTTGTAGGGGTGAACGGCCGTTCACCCCTACTAAATGTGGTATCAATGCGTAAG